>CAZZML010000552.1:0-2454 GCA_964654735.1 uncultured Roseivirgaceae bacterium
TTTTGAAGCAATTAGGGCTTGGAATAGAATCCTGATGAATAATGCGGGTTAGAATTTAACACGACCAATCTATCAATGCAGACGCCCATGTATAGCCACTGCCAAAGGCAGCAATACAAAGCAAATTTCCTTTTTTGAGTTTCCCTTGTTCCCAAGCTTCACTCATGGCAATGGGTATGGATGCAGCTGTGGTGTTACCATAATGCATAATATTATTAAACACTTTATCATCAGGTAGTTGAAATTTACGTTGCACAAATTGGCTAATGCGCAAATTGGCTTGGTGAGGAATTAAAAGGTCTAAGTCATCGGTGGTTTTTCCAGTTGCATCAAGTGCTTCTTTTATTACTTCTTCGAAGCGCACGACAGCGTGTTTAAACACTTGAGTTCCATTCATATATACCTTAAAACTAGATCCCTCGATTAATTCGGTGCTAAGCCTTACTTTGCGACTACTGCCTGGGTCTTTTACATATAACTCTTCGGCAAAATTGCCATCAGAATGTAAATGGGTTGTTAAAACTCCTGTGTTTTCTTCAGTTGCTTGTACAATAGCTGCTCCGGCACCATCGGCAAAAATTACATTGGTGCTTCTGCCGGCTGTAGATTGATCTAATGCCGAAGATTGAATTTCAGCCCCTACCACCAAAATGGTTTTATACATGCCTGATTTTATAAAGGCATCGGCTGTTGACAAGCCATAAATAAACCCGGAACAAGCGTTACGGATATCAATGGCAGCTACTTCACCTCCAAGTCCTAGCTCTCGTTGAAGTAATACGCCAGAACCCGGGAAAAAATAGTCGGGGGTTATGGTAGCAAAAACTATGAATTCTATGTCGCTGGCTTCAAGCCCTGCACGTTCCAAGGCAAGCTTGCTGGCACGAGTAGCCATATTGGCTACGGTGTCTTTATCGGGGTTAAACCATCTTCGTTCTTTAATGCCCGTTCGCTCCTGAATCCACTCATCGGTGGTGTCAATAAACTTGGTTAAATCATCATTAGTTACAATGTTTTCGGGTACATAATGCCCAACCCCAACAATCTTAGAATTCATAATATCTGTATTTGAGCAGCAAATTAAGTGATTTACTTACCATTTGCAATCAAAAGCTTGTAGAACTGATTAAATAACGAATAGATTGTATTCTGCCCAGCATTAAGGGTAGATATAATTAATCAGATGACATCGTTCGCTAAATTATTAGCCATTCCAGTTTGTCAATCCATCTTCTAAATTATAAAAATTTTGAATATTCGAGTGATTGCTTAACTGCTCAATGGCGTGAGCACTTCTAATACCTCCTGAACAATAAAAAATCACTTTCCCGTCCGTTGCAATAGATTCGTTCTTTTCAAGAATTTCATTCAAGAGAATATGGATTCCACCAATATGCCCCATAGCTCGTTCGTTGTTTTCTCTCACATCTACCAACTGAATCGTCTCTGTAGCTTCGCTAAGCCATTTTTTTAGGGCTGTTGTTGAGACTGATTTCACTATTGAGGTTGCTGGTTTAGTTATAGCACAAAATGCTTCGTAATCGATAAGTTCTGTGACCTTGTTTTCAGGCTTGGCTTCACCTAGCTTAATTTTTTGATTATAGTAATGAAGGCTATCAAACATATATAATTTACCGGCTAGACCAGGTTCTAGTTCTCCTAACATTTTAATGGCCTCAACGGCCATCATTGATCCTATTATGCCCGCTAAAGCTCCAAGAACTCCACCTTCAGTACAGTTGGGTACTGAGTTTGGATCTGGAGGCGTAGGATGGATATCTCGGTAATTTGGGCCTCCTTTGTAATTAAATACCGCACACTGCCCTTCAAACCCATGGATAGAGCCATACACCAATGGTTTATTTAATATCACACAGGCATCGTTAACCAAATAACGCGTAGGAAAGTTATCGGTGCCATCAATGATTAAATCAAAACCAGAGAGGGTTGAAATGGCATTGGTACTGGTAAGTTTTTCTGTGAATAGCTTGTAGTTAACATTCGGGTTAAGTGTTTCTAATACCTCAACGGCTGCAAGGGCTTTGTTTAAACCTACTGTTAGGGTGTTAAAGATTACTTGTCGTTGAAGGTTAGAAAGACTTACGGCATCAAAATCAGCGATACCAATACTGCCTATACCCGCTGCGGTTAGGTATTGAAGCACAGGAGCACCTAAGCCACCTGCACCAATAACCAGTACACTGGCGTTTTTCAACTTTAGCTGCGCTTCTTGCCCAAAACCAGGCAATACAAAATGGCGACTATATCTTTCTTTTTCCTCTTGGGTAAACATCATTATATTCTTGTAGTTTCAAAAGTATGTAAAATGAATGTTAATACTCTTCTTAAAATTAAAACCTGCAAGGTTTCGCTTAGAATTGGCAAGAAAACTAGTAGGCTTAACCCGCATTATTCATCAGAACTTCGTAATGAGGAGTTAAACGGCAATAAATC
>CAZZML010000553.1:0-2442 GCA_964654735.1 uncultured Roseivirgaceae bacterium
TGTGAAACAGGACCTTTAGCACGTTGTATAATGAATGCTAACCCTAATAATAAAGACCACCAGATACAAGATCCTTTATTTGGTGATATTATGAAAAAATTAGGACCAAGTGTATTTACAAGAGTATTAGCTCGTGTACACGAAGCACCAAGAATTTATAAATTTATTGAGCAATGGTTGTCTGAAATTAATTTGGATGAGCCATTCTATATCAAACCAGTTGAAAAAGACGGAAAAGGTTTCGGTGCAACCGAAGCTGCCCGTGGTGCTTTAGCGCATTGGATAGAAATTAAAGATGGTGTGATAAAAAATTATCAAGTTATGGCACCAACAACATGGAATGTTGGGCCAAATGATGGCAAAGGCAATCCAGGACCTATTGAGAGTGCTTTAACTGGTATAGAAATTGAAGATCCATCAGACCCTGTTGAAGTTGGTATTGTTGCGCGTTCTTTTGACTCATGTTTGGTATGTACTGTTCATGCACATGATGAAAAGTCTGGACTCGAACTATCAAGATTCAAGTTATAATAAGTTCTACTATATAAATTATTACAGTAAAACTTTCTTAAACTAAGGTTTAGGAAAGTTTTTCTAATTAAAATAATGCTAAAATGAATATAGCCATTATGGGTTTTGGAAACCCAGTGCGAAGTGACGATGCCGTTGGAATTTATATTATTGAAAAACTTAAAGAAAAAATAGGAGACAATGCTTCAATTTCAATTTTTGATATGGGAACAGCTGCATTTGAAGTGCTTTTTGGTTTAAAAGGACATCAAAAAATAATTTTGGTAGATGCAGTTATAAATAGTAATGAACCTGTCGGTTCATTATTTAAAGTTCCAGCCGAAGAAGTATTACAAGCTCCAGAAGAAAACCCCTTAGTGTTTTTGCATAGTATGAAATGGAATCAAGCCCTTTCATACGCAAAGAAAATATTACAAGACGAATACCCAGAAGATATTCAAGTATATTTAATTGCTGTAGAAAACACAAGATTAGAGGTTGAGTTAAGTAAAACGGTTCAAGATGCTGGTGATAAAGTAGTAAATCTTATTTTAGAAGAATTAAAAGTTTCAGAAGTGTTATAAAATGTCTAAAATTTCATTAAAGTCATCGCACATTTATATAGAGAATGATTTGGTTGAAGATGTTTTTCAGAATATACATTATGCATACGTGGTTTATGTTGAAAAACAAAAACGATTATTAATTACACCAGTTAGTAGTCAATGGTTTCTAAAAATGTTTGAAAAGCCAACACAATTTTTATTAAAATCACGTAATTTAAAAGGAGATAAGACTTTAGCGATAAGAGAGATTTTAATTGACAATGATTTAGATTCTACAGATAGAGAGTTGGAGTTTGAAATTATAAAAAAAACAAACCTTATAAAAATAAACATCAATGACAAGACGAAATAACCCTAAAGACGCTTGGCTATTAGATGCAGAAGTTCAATATAGAATTGAAGAAATAAAAGGGCGTTGGGAAGTTTCATTGTTATTTATTGACACTAACGATCCAATACATATTTTAGTTCAAAAAATTGGTGATTATCGTTCTAAAAGATTGGCTGAAATTTATGCACAGAATATGATGCATACAGCTGCAAAAGATGCCAAAGGAACACAAAAAGTAAAAAAAGATGCTTACGATAGTAATAAAAACTAATACAGAAGAAGTTAAAAACGCAATAGTATCAATTGAAAGATTGGATGAATTGGTTGCTATTGTAGATAATTTTGATGTAATAGAAGGAGCTACAAAAGTATTGGTAGTTGAAGAAAATTGTATTAAAACAAAAATAGATTGGTTTGATACTGAACCTCCATACCTGTTTCCAACTGTTGGTTTTTCTTCAAATAATTTATTAGCACTGGTTTTTTATAAACTAGGAAATCATCAAAAAGCATTTAAGTATGTTTCAGAACAAGACGAATTATTCAATCATTTGTTAATTGCAACCAACTTACAATTTGGATATCCAATTACAAATGAGCAAATTCAATTTTTAGAGAATTCATCAACTCATAATCTAGGAATTACGTATAATTTTGGAAATACCAATCCAATTGTAGGTAATAACATCCTTCAAAACACATATGAAAAAGCCATCAAAGACGGGGCAACCGATGCTAAAAAATTATTTTCTGTAAAACACTATGCTAATTTATTGATGGATAGCGGTTCACAAGATAATGCTGAAAAATTAATTCGTTCAGTTAAAGAAAAAGTGATTACTATTGAAGAAGAGAATGCAATGAATCATTTGCTGTCATCAAGTTTAATGGCACAGGTAAAATTACCTTATAAAGCAGAAGAACTATCTGAAATAATTGGCTTACAACAAAAATGTATTTCCTATTATGAAGATAAAGGCTTAAAAATAAATGCAGGTTTGTTATTAATTGAGGCTTCTGAAATTGCAAACTATC
>CAZZML010000554.1:0-2441 GCA_964654735.1 uncultured Roseivirgaceae bacterium
AAGACGACTGGGAGCAGCGTGTGATTTATGGGGTAAGTTCAGTTGATGACTTGCTTCTCGACCACTCTTATTTTACGGTGGATGAAGTAACGCCTATTCCTAATCCTGATGCTGCAAAAGGCTTTGAGTGGGTGATGCCTGTAAAACATAAAGATACAATGTTGGCTGTCGTTTTAGTAGCTCAATCAAAAGAGCAACCTGAGCAACTCAATACTACCTTTTTGCAAGCCATAAGTAATTTAATTATTGTGGCCATTGAAAATAAGCGATTGGCACGTACTCAATTGGCAGAAGAATCTTTTCGAAAAGAGTTAGAAATTGCCAAGGGTGTCCAAAAACTATTGTTCCCCGATAAGTTGCCAGATGGCAATCGACTAAAAATGCAAGCAAGTTATTTGCCACACCATTCTATAGGTGGCGATTATTACGATTA
This sequence comes from uncultured Roseivirgaceae bacterium, assembly GCA_964654735.1. Classification (GTDB taxonomy): domain Bacteria; phylum Bacteroidota; class Bacteroidia; order Cytophagales; family Cyclobacteriaceae; genus JAKISE01. Next base: position 434 of record CAZZML010000554.1, read on the forward strand.
CATCCCCATAAATGCCAATCAATTTTTAATTTGCATTGCCGATGTGTCGGGTAAGGGGATTCCTGCGGCTATTATGATGTCAAATTTTCAGGCTTCGCTTCATACATTACTTCGACAAACTTCTAATTTAACAGAAATCGTGGAAGCACTCAATTTTCAGATTATGGAAAATGCCAAGGGCGATCAGTTTATTACTTTTTTCGGAGCCATTTACGACCATAATTTAAGCACCTTGGTGTATGTCAACTCAGGGCATAATCCACCACTTTTGGCTAATAGTAAAGGAGAAATTTCAACTCTCACCGTGGGAAGTACAGTGCTGGGGGCTTTTGACGAGCTTCCATTTATAAACGAAGGGTTTATAGATGAACTGGATAGCTTTACACTTTTTGCCTATACCGATGGACTTACTGAGACGGAAAATGTATTAGGGGAGGAAATAGGAAGTGAACCTATTGAAGACTACTTCAAGGAAAACTATTCAAAACCACTGACTCAAATTCATGCCGACATGTTGGAAATGATTGACATATTTAGGAAATCAAAACCATGCCGAGATGATATTACGATGTTGAGTTGTAAAGTAGAAGCGCGTTAAGATGCTCCATCGGATTCCACGTTGGTTTCAACACTTATTTTCTGGCTATACCTGGAACCTTGATACCCAAGAAAAGGTAATTTACCTCACATTTGACGATGGGCCAATTCTGGATGTTACCGAGTGGGTATTAGAAATTTTAGAGGAATATGGAGTAAAAGCTACCTTTTTTGTGGTAGGGGAGAATGCTTCAAGACATCCACAAATCATTAATAAAATAAATGCAGATGGTCATTCCATAGGCAATCACACGTTTCATCATTTAAAAGGGTGGGGCGTATCTACTCACAATTATTATAAAGATGTTGAAAGATGCTCGGATGTGATTGAAGAACATATTGGAACTTCTCCAAAACTCTTTCGACCGCCTCATGGCCGTATAAAACCTTCTCAAGCAAAGTTGCTTCGCGAAAAGTACGAACTCATTATGTGGGATACGCTTACGGTGGATTACAATAAAAACCTTAGCACTAAAAAATGTTTAACAAACTCCATTCGAGCCACAAGACCAGGTTCCATTATAGTATTTCACGATAGTATTAAAGCAGAAAATAATTTAAAATATGTACTACCTAAGTATATCAGGCATTTTCAAGACTTGGGATATACATTTAAAGCTTTATGATTGAGCTCATTGCCATAGCGATTGTAGGGGTAGCAATTTGTGCCGAATTGTTGTTGGCTGTTTTTATGTTGACCAATTTTAAGCGTCATAATATTTCAATTAATGTTTTTCCTACTGTTGCTATTTTGGTTGCTGCCAGAGATGAAGAGGTAAATATTGCTGCTTGTTTAGATTCACTTTTAGCACTGGATTACCGTGCTGACAAATTGCAAATTTGGGTGGGAGATGATGCTTCTTCTGATGCTACATGGCAAATTATTAAGGAGTATGCTGAACAGCATTCCACAATAAATGGACTTCAAATTATAAAAAGTATTACCAGTGGAAATGGGAAAGCCAATGTGTTAGCACAGCTGGCCAATGCAAGTAAAAGTGACTGGATATTTATAACGGATGCTGATATTCAAGTACCTAACCAGTGGGTCAGCAGTATGCTAGCAGTAGCTGAAAACGAAGAGATTGGCTTGATAACAGGCACTTCTTTGGTAAGTGGCGAAGGGATTTTAGCTAAAATTCAACGGTTAGATTGGCTATATGCTACCTCTATGTTAAAAGTAATTTCAGATATTGGAACCCCAGTAACTACTATGGGAAATAATATGGCCATTAAACGGAGTGTGTATGAGGAAGTGGGAGGGTTCGAGAATTTGCCATTTTCCGTAACCGAAGACTTGGAACTGTTTAAGCAAATTAAAAAGAATAATAAGACTATAAATCTATTTTCGGCAGGAGTACTTAATAAAAGTGCTCCTCAAAAATCTATACTAGAATTACTCATCCAGCGA
>CAZZML010000555.1:0-2441 GCA_964654735.1 uncultured Roseivirgaceae bacterium
AGAAAAATATTCTGCGCTGCATGGCTGATGAATATGGAGTGCTTTCAACACATAGCTGACCTTGAGCGTAATTATCGGGGCATGTGAAATGATCAAAAGCGGACATTAACAGTTTAATTAACGAGACCCTGTGTCTCGTTATACATTTTTAGGCATTAGCACTATGCTGGGGTAAATCCAACCCTATTTGTACTGCTGCTCCTAAATCATTTAACAATGCATCAAATTCAGCCATTACTTTCATTACCTTTGTAGGGCTAATTTCAAAGACTATACGAAGTTGCTCACCTAATTCTTGATCTCTATGTGCAGCGCAACAAAGTCGTATGTCTTTAAGCCAGGAGGAATGATTAGACTTAAACTTATTTATCTTTTTAACCATCTTTCCAAGTTCTTCAATAAACTCTTTTCCACCAGTCAAACTCGACATTTGGATACGAAATTCCTTGCCTACCATATTCGGAATATCTTTTGATGCCTCATAGATATTTACTGCAATCATCCTAGAGTAATATCTTTTTTTCCATGGATCTTGTTCAAACAATAATGCTTCACCTGCTACAGCTAAATCAAAAGAGCATGTATTTATATAGCCCGCAGTATTCCAAATATGTATCGCTGGTTTTAACTTTTGTTTTTTTGCCTCTTTTACGCTAGCAGCAATGACCTCAAGTGTTTTCTCCAATGTAATGAATTTAGTTTTAAACTTCTTTCTTAATGATTTCTCATTTTTTACCAGAAGAACATTTAAATCTAAATCTTCATTAGAATTATCAAATAATGAAGGGTACATTAGTAATCCTTTTCAATACTTAACGCCAGCATCAGTGGCGACTAAAAGTACTTAACATTGTCTTTATCTAACCGCTCCAGTAATTCAACACTGCTTGCCATAGGATGAGTCTGTATATTTCTTCTTATGCTCCCCACTGACAAATAACAGTTCTCCACTATTTCTTTTTGTTTGTTGATATATTCTGGATCGTATTCATTTTCAATAACCTTATGAGCAGGTTTCTGTCTTTCGTTTCTGACCTTTTTCAAAGGTCTTACTATCTCATTAGATGTATTCTCGTCTTTATAACTAAAAGAACTATTTAGCCACTCACTCAACAGCCGTAGCGTACCTTTTTGAACTCGCTCATATTTATCATCACCCAGTGGTTTTAACTCTTCAAGTTCAACTTTCCCCTCGAAAAATGATTTGTTTATATTCTCGGATAAATATTTATCTAAAAGATTAACGAATTCATAGTAGTTTTTAGAGGTAGGGGAAAAGAAAAACGTAAAGTTTCTAGGATGTTTATCACCTACTAATTCCGATCTGAACAACGGAATACCAAAAATATTATTGGTCAGATTGTAAATTGCATTAATTTCCTCAATTAGTGCAGAGAATACCGACCTAGAGGTAATCCAATTCCCTCTAATAATATTGTCATAGTAATCTTCTAGCACCTTACATTCGGAATGTTCAATTTCTTTTGTTCCCCAATAAACTTGATGCTCTGGTGATAATTTACCCAGATCACATAGCAATACAGCGATAATTCTATTTGAACTTGAGTCAAGGCCTAAACCAAAAGATTTCAAGAATATTTGATCTTCTTCTCTTAATATTGCATTTCCTTGTTCGTCGTACTTACAAGATATACTTCCACTAAAGTCGTGAAACTCGAATTCGAACCTAGGATCGCCAGAATATCGCTCTAAAACCTCAGTTTCAAAGTACCTGAAATTCAGCTGTGGTTCAGCCAACGCTAGCGCTACGCTGTACTTTGCATATCCGTAGTTATTTACATCCCGGTTTTTCTTTAAAGAGTCCTGGGATGGATATACACAAATAGGATATTCTGTTTGTTCAGTAACAAACTCTATATTTCCAAACGATTGTTTTGAGACCTTAATACTCTTAGCTTGCTCAAGAAGCTCAAGCTGAGGGGAAGTAGCATGGTGTGTAAACCCAATGATATGAGGGTTCGTACTTGACTGTATAGACACTAACTCTTCTTTAATTAACTCCTTCACCAAGTCAATTGAATTCTCATACTCAAAACCAAGTTTCTCAGAAATACTCCTGAGAGGAATCCCATTAAAATCAGAAGAGTCACAAAAAAAGGATAAGACAAGTTTTTCTACCTTTTCTAATTCTTCAGCCTCTGTTACCACGCTTACTCCTTATGAAATCTAACAGTTTAATTAACGAGACCCCTTGTCTCGTTATACATTTATACTAAGACCTCGACTCAGCAATAAATGTATCAATATAATCAATAATTTACAACATAATTAGCCAAATTCACGTTTTCTGGAAAACGTGACACTGATAATATGTTGATTTGGTGCAGTAATGTCCGCTTTTGCTGGTTAACAGAAAAACTCTTAGGTCAGTTATGTGGTGTAAAAAGACATACGAAAATTTCAACACGTCTGGCTGGTTG
>CAZZML010000556.1:0-2414 GCA_964654735.1 uncultured Roseivirgaceae bacterium
ACAAATATACGATACCAAATACGATAATCAAAATCAGTAGATACTATTTTCATTTTAAAAGGAGTGTACTCTACCTTATTTGGTTTTATATTTGCTAAAAACAATAACTATGATAAGAACAGTAATTACACTTCTTTTATTGGCAGGCATTTTCAATTTACAAGCTCAAAACAGCGAATTGGATGAAAGAAATGGATTCAAGCATATAAAACTCCTTAGTAAAGCCACTTCTTATCCGGAGCTAAAACTTGACAAAACAATAGACGAGTTTAATGCAACTTATACTAGACGCAATGGCCACTTGCTCTCCATTGGTGAAATTCCAATAAAGAGCATGACCATTTACACGTACAAAGATTTAATTTTTAAAATTGAAATTATTACCGCAAAAGATCCTCAATTATTTAAAGGACTGGAACAGGCTTTTGGAAAAGCCAAATTTGTAGTAACAAGCAATAATTACGTTTGGCAAGGCAATGAAGTAAAACTAAGCTTCAAAGGTAGTAAAGGAGGTAAAGGAACTATTATGGTTTACTCTTCCTTAAAAATTAAAGCTATTATCAAAAAAGATGAAGAGCAAAAGATAAAAGACCTTTCAAACGATTTTTAACAGGTTAATCATACGATAATTTACTAATGAAGAACATAGCTGTAATAGGATCAGGCACTATGGGCAATGGTATTGCTCACGTATTTGCCCAAAATGGGTTTACCGTAAGTTTAATTGATGTTTCGGCTCAGGCTTTAGAAAAAGCCGTGGCCACAATTACTAAAAACCTAGATAGGTTAGTTGCTAAAGAGAAAATTGATGCGGCTAAGAAAGAAGTGACATTAACCAACTTAACAACCTATACAGATACCAAGCAAGGTTTGGCCAATGCTGATTTGGTAGTAGAAGCTGCAACAGAAAATGTTGAATTAAAATTGAAAATTTTTAAGCAATTAGATGAGCTTGCTCCAGCCAATTGTATCCTAGCGACAAATACCTCTTCCATCTCTATTACAAAAATTGGTGCGGTAACCAACCGGCCTGAAAAAGTAATAGGCATGCACTTTATGAATCCTGTACCCATAATGAAATTGGTGGAAATTATTCGTGGTTATAATACCACAGATGAAGTGACCAATAGCATTATGGAGCTTTCCAAAACCCTTGGAAAGGCTCCTGTTGAGGTAAACGATTACCCCGGTTTTGTGGCCAACCGAATTTTAATGCCGATGATTAACGAGGCTATTTATACTTTATTTGAAGGCGTAGCAGGAGTAGAAGAAATTGATACCGTGATGAAACTGGGCATGGCACACCCAATGGGACCTTTGCAACTAGCCGATTTTATAGGGCTTGACGTATGCTTATCAATACTTAACGTGCTATACGAAGGATTTGGAAACCCTAAATATGCGCCATGCCCGTTATTGGTAAATATGGTAGAAGCAGGGCATAAAGGCATTAAATCAGGTAATGGTTTTTACTCTTGGGGGCACGGAACTAAGGAACTTATTGTTGCGGATAGTTTTAAGTAGAAAGTTGAATGCCAAAGCAATACTTGTCAATTCATACCAAATTATATTTGAATAAATGAGGTTACTCTTAACCATTACCTTACTCATAGGGTATTTCAATAGCACAAATGCTCAAACTGAGCTTCCTGAAAAAATTATTTATGATCAGGAAATAATAGACCTAATGAATAAGGCTAAAGCCGAGATGAAGGCAGAGGATTACGATGCCGCCAATAAAACATTTCGCAAGGCATTGGCTACTCGAAAAATTCTGCCTACAGACCTCTCCTATTTATTCGCTGAAACGTTATATGTAGTTCATCAATACCAAAACAGTTTAAACTTTGTAGATAAATACTTAGGACTGGCCGGGCAAGGTGGCAATTATTATGAGAAGGCCATTGAATTAAAGGAGTTGTTGAATGCTGAATTTGAAAAAATAAAAAACTGTGATTATTGTAATTTAAGTGGGTACAGGTATGTAATCTGCTATAATTGTGAAGGAGTCGGCTCTACCACCGAAACTTGCTATAACTGCAAAGGAAGTGGTAAAACTGTATGTCCAAAATGCTTAGGCGAAGGAGTATATATTACATTTAACTCCTTTAGTGGCAAACAATATGTGGAGTGCGATGTGTGCACAGGCAAAGGTTATATAATTTGCCCAGTTTGTTTGGGGGATAAAACTTTAACAGGCACTTGTAGTGTTTGTTTGGGTACAGGAAAAATTGCAAGTTCTACCATTTGCAATCATGAGCCTAACCAATTGGTAGAAGGTCACGATCATTGATTAAAGGGAACCTCTATTAATTCATTCGCATCAAATTTTGAAGCAGTCCCAATAAAAATCGGAATGAAAACCCTTCGGGAACAAAGATAAACAACGATTTGACTGCGTTATATTTTTTTTC
>CAZZML010000557.1:0-2414 GCA_964654735.1 uncultured Roseivirgaceae bacterium
AATGGTTGGCAATTGGAATGCGTAATAGATTATTCATGAATTATTCAGGTTATAATTAAAAAATTACAGGGTTAATAATTACCCTATTTCTTTAGAAGTTATGCTTTTTATTCTATTTTTGGGTGCAAAATAAACCCAATAGTAAAAATAAATGGCGCATTTACGATTTAAAGCACTCGAAGAAGTTCAAAATAGAGCAGTTGTTAGAGCCGAAGCGGAATCTAATAAGGTATCTGATTATTTTGGTGAAAATTCATTTGGTTTAGCCAAAATGAGGCAGGCTCTATCGCCTGAGGCCTATAAAAAAGTTAAGAAGGCAATTGAAAAAGGCGAAACCATTGATGAAAACTCTGCCAATGCAGTGGCCTCTGCGGCCAAAGCATGGGCAATGTCTAAAGGAATTACTCATTATACACACTGGTTCCAGCCATTAACAGGGGCAACAGCCGAAAAGCATGATTCGTTTTTTGATGCTTCGGCAGGTATAGAGCAATTGAAAGGCGGCACTCTTGTTCAGCAAGAGCCTGATGCTTCTTCTTTTCCGAATGGAGGTATTCGTAGCACCTTCGAAGCTCGTGGTTATACAGCTTGGGATCCAAGTTCACCTATATTTATCTTAGGTCGTACCTTGTGTATTCCTACCGTATTTGTTTCATATACTGGAGAAGCATTGGATAATAAAGCACCTTTGTTAAAAGCCGTAGAGGCTTTGGATGAAGCAGCTCAGCGTGTATGTCAGTATTTTGATAAGAGTGTTAATAAAGTAACCGCTTCTTTGGGTTGCGAGCAAGAGTATTTTGTAGTAGATAAATCGTTGCACGATGCCCGACCTGATTTGGTGATGAGTGGGCGTACTGTCTTTGGTCATAGCCCTGCACGTGGGCAGCAATTGGATGACCACTACTTTGGCTCTATTCCAAGCCGGGTATATGATTTTATGAAGGATTTTGAAATCGAAGCATTGAAGTTGGGTATTCCTGTAATGACACGTCATAATGAGGTGGCTCCGAGTCAGTTTGAGGTGGCTCCATTATACGAAGAAATTAATGTGGCTACCGATCATAACCAGTTGCTGATGGATGTAATGAACAGGGTTTCAGTTCGTCATAAATTGAAAGTGCTTTTCCATGAAAAACCATTTGCCAACCTCAACGGTAACGGTAAACATAATAATTGGTCATTGGTTACTAGTACAGGAGTTAACCTGTTTCAACCAAGCAGTAGTGCTAAAGACAACTTGCAATTCTTGACCTTCTTTGTTTGTACTATTAAAGCGGTACACGATCACGCAGAATTGTTAAGAGCAAGTATTGCATCTGCCGGTAACGACCACCGTTTGGGAGCCAATGAAGCCCCTCCAGCAATTATGTCTGTGTTTATTGGTTCTCAACTTTCGGCTGTACTCGATGAGTTAGAGAATAATGGCAATATTAAAGTTGAGAAAGGCGATAATATGTATATGAAATTGGGGATCGATAAAATACCTTCCATTATACTAGACAATACCGATAGAAACAGAACATCTCCATTTGCCTTTACGGGTAATAAATTTGAGTTTAGAGCAGTTGGGTCTGATACCAATGTGGCTTCGCCCATGTCGGTACTTAACTTAATTGTAGCTGATGTTTTAACTGATTTTGCTACCAAAGTAGATGCCTTAATTGAAAAAGGAGAGGATAAACGACTGGCTATTGTAAACGTATTGAGGGCGTATATTAAAGCATCTAAAAATGTACGTTTCGAGGGTGATGGATATTCTGAAGGTTGGGTAAAAGAAGCTGAGAAGCGAGGACTGGCGAATGTGAAAGATACGCCTAGGGCACTAGAAGCTTATGTTAGTAAAGAGTCGATTAAGCTTTATAAGAAGTTTGGTGTGCTTTCAGAGCCAGAATTGGAAGCTCGTAGCGAGATAAATTATGAAAATTACATTATGAAAGTGCAGATTGAAGCACGATCTATGGGAGATTTAGCAATGAATCATATTATTCCAACGGCCATTAAGTATCAAAATAAATTGATTGATAATGCCAAAGGATTAAAAGACCTTGGTCTTAATAATGATCATATAAAACCGAATATTAAAGAAATATCTGAACTTATTGATCACCTGATTAAGGACTCTGATGCAATGCTTCAAGAACGTAAACGAGTAAATAAGATTGAAGATTCTGCAAAAAAGGCCATTGCATATTGCGATGATATCAAAGAAAAATATTTTGAAAAAATTCGTAAATCGGTAGATAAACTAGAGCTTTTGGTGGACGATGAAGATTGGCCATTGCCAAAATACAGAGAGCTATTGTTTATTCGCTAGATAGAGGTAAAGAGAAAAGCAGGGACTATAATCCTGCTTTTCTCTTTAAACGGTTTTAAAATCTAGTAGTGCGTTCTCTAATTACCATAACAAATTTACG
>CAZZML010000558.1:0-2412 GCA_964654735.1 uncultured Roseivirgaceae bacterium
TATAACTAATAGAGTTTGCAGCTCTGTCTGGATAGATGTCAAATAAATTATTTGCACCAACCGTAATTGTTAAACTTTCAGAAGCTTTATATCCAAAAGATAAATCTGTTACTACTTTTGTTCCAAATTCTTGTTGTAAGCCAACATTATTTGTAGCTTCAGTAACTTTACCAAAGAAAACATTTCTTAAGAAAATATTAAATTTATCAGTAGTTAAACTATTTGATAAGTTAATTTTTGCTCTAGGAACTGATTTTTCCAAATAAATTTTACTATCTTTAGGGAAGTAAGTTCCAACTTTACCTGCGTTTTCTAAAACTTGTGAAGCATGGATATTCCCAACTTTTACCGTTTTTGAAAAAGTAGCTGATAAATCAGATTTTAATTTAGCATTATCACCTAAAGTTGCATCATTAGTAATAACAATATCAACACCTTTAGATTCCGTATCAATAGCATTTGCAAAAAATGAAGCTGCTGTTGCATTTGCCTGATTTAATAAATTCAATAATTCTAACTGAGATCCAGAATATGTTGCTGGTACAGTTACACCCATTATGTTTGTGCCAGTACCACTATCTTTAGTTGGTTTAAATTGTCCAGTATAAACTACTCTATTATCAATACCTACCCAGTAACCATCAACCGTTAATGTTAAGTTTAAACTAGGTATTTTTGAAGTAAAACCTAAACTAACACTTCTTGAAGTTTCTTGTTTTAATTTTGGAATACCTAATAATTTTGCAGCTCTACTATCATTAGCAAAGGTTCCAACTTCTTGAGGATTCCCAGCTTGATCGAAAATTGTAGAAGTAGAGTTGAAATATAATTGGTGTAGAGAAGGAGCTCTAAAGCCAGTGTTAAAAGCAGCTCTAATATTAGTGTTTTCACTTGCTTTTATTCTTGTTGCTAATTTAACATTTAATGTTGAACCAAAATCAGAATAATCTTCATAACGTACTGCACCACTTAACAAGAAATTGTCAGTAACATCAGCTTCTACATCAACATAACCAGCTACACTATTTCTACCTCTTGACAATTCGTTTTTAGGACTAAATCCTGGGAATACTTGTGAACCTCCTGGCCTAGAACGTCCAAAGAAATCTTTTGCAGGTATTTGTGATGCCAATGTAATTACTTGTCCATCAGCAGTATATTGTGCATAAGAAGCTTCTTCACCAGCAATAATTTGATAGTTTTCTAAGCGATATTCTGCTCCAAAAGCAACGTTTAAGCCTGCCATGGTATCTTCAAAAAATTGACTAACATCTAAATTAGTAGTGTTTTGCATAAATGAGAATCCACCAGCATCAAAAGTTGTAGGAGAAGTACCTTGCATAGAAGCATTAAATGTATTTCCAATTAAATATGAAAATGTATTTTTACCCCATGTATTACTAAAATCAACATCCCAATCAGAAACTTTCCCTTTAATTCCTACTGAAAGAGATTTATCTTTAATGGTTGAATTAATTTCAGGTAAAAAACCATTATTATAGGCAGGAGTATAGGTTCTATTTTGATTTGGTAGTCTATAAAACCCTGCAGAGTTACCTGTTCTAGAACTTAATCCAGCAAAAGCATACAATTCTGTTCCTGTTTCATCTAAAGGTAATGAAAAGTTTGCAAAGAAACGACCACCACGTAAAGCAGATTGACCAACTCTCATATTAAAGTCAGTTCTGTTTAAACCACGTGCAGCTAACTCAGAAGTTGTAACATCATTAAACAAAGGATTATTAAAATAGACGTCTTTATTATCATCTTTTAGTGTTGGAGTATGTAATTGTGATGCAGAAAAACCATTAATTATAGACATATCACTTGCAGAAAGATATCCACTAGCTAAATTTCTTACATCAGTATCTGATAAATTTGCAATATCTAAACCTTGACCTAGAGCCAAACGTTCAATTGCATTATAGGCACTAAAAATGCCACCTTCCCATTCTTTCATTCTATTGTAATCTTGTCTTACGTCAAAATCACCTGTAAAGTTTATAAATCCACCTTTTTCACCAAGTTTTAAACCGTAATTAGCACTTACGTTAGTAGTTACACCATCAACACCACCTGTTTGTGAGTTAGCATTTTTGGAGAAATTTGCACCATTAGTAACGTTTATTTCTAATTTGTCTGTACTTCTTTTTAATACAATATTAATAACACCTGCAATGGCATCAGAACCATATTGTGCGGCTGCACCATCACGTAAAACTTCAATACGTTCAATAGAAGCAGCGGGAATTGCATTTAAATCTGTACCCACACTACCACGACCGAATGTTCCGTTAACATTAATTAATGAAGAAGTATGTCTTCTTTTACCATTAATTAATACTAATACTTGATCAGGACCTAAACCTCTTAAAGAAGCAGGGTCAATATGGTCAGTACCATCAGAAATAG
>CAZZML010000559.1:0-2410 GCA_964654735.1 uncultured Roseivirgaceae bacterium
ATTCGTACATTGATGTTGACAGAACCACCGAGTATAGCGATGAGTTTGGCTTAAACTGGGGCAATGCCATTGCTGCTGCAAGATGGAACCATTTATTTACCCCTAAATTATTCAGTAATGTCACTCTTACCTATAGCAGGTATAATTTTGCTGTTTTTACCAACAGCGAAACTAAAATTACCACTCCTACTGATACAGAGTCTGAAATTTTTGCTATCGAATATAACTCTGGTATCGAAGACTTTGCAGCTAAAGCAGATTTTGATTTTATACCCAACCCTAACCATTATATCAGGTTTGGGGTAAGTGCCACCCGTCATTTATTTAATCCTGGTGTTTTATCTTATCAATCAACTGATATTGACACCGTTGCGGGTTCTTTTGAAACTGCCGCCCTTGAGTTTGCTTCGTATATAGAAGATGATTTTAAGGTAAGCGAAAAGCTTAAAGTAAATGCCGGATTACACTTTTCGGGCTTTAAGGTTGAAAACGATTTTTATACATCGGTGCAACCTAGAGTTGCCCTGAGATATTTATTAAATAGCAGCATAGCTATAAAAGCATCTTATGCACAAATGGCACAGTTTATTCACCTGCTTACTAATAGTGGTATTGGTTTACCAACCGATTTATGGGTGCCCTCCACAAGCAGGGTAAAACCCCAAACCTCTTTTCAATATGCTTTAGGCATAGCTAAAACCTTTAATAAATCGTACGAACTATCTATTGAGGGTTATTATAAAGAAATGGATAACTTGATTGAATATAAAGATGGTGCCAGCTTTACCAGTGTAAATAAAGATTGGCAGGACAAAATTGAAACAGGCAGCGGTACAAGTTATGGCGCAGAAGTGTTTCTGCAAAAAAAATTAGGTAAAATTACCGGTTGGGTTGGCTACACTTTGTCGTGGAGTAACCGGCAATTTGAAAACATCAATTTTGGCAAAGAGTTTCCGTATAGGTACGATAGGCGACATGATGTTAGTATAACCTCTATTTACAAAATAAACGACCGTGTGGAGCTTGCTGCGGTTTGGGTGTATGGCACAGGTAATGCGGTTTCGTTGCCCACCAATACCTATTTAAAACAATCAGAATCGTACGATTACTATTCGTATTATAATAATGTTGATTATTACGAAGGAAGAAATGGATTTAGAATGAATGCCTATCACAGGTTAGATTTTAACATTGCATGGACAAAGGTAAAGAAGAATGGTATTCGAAAGTTTACCCTTGGTTTTTATAATATGTACAACCGCAAAAATCCGTTTTTTATTCAGGCAAGTTTTGATTACGAAACGCAACAAAAAAAGTTTGTGCAATATAGTTTGTTACCAATTGTGCCCTCTGTTAGCTACCGATTTGATTTTTAATTTAAAAAGTCATGAAAAATAAATTGCTCATATTACTAGTTGTTTTACTCCTAAATTTTAGTTGCGAAACCATTGTGGATATTGAGGTGCCTCGCGACCCGCCAAGTTTGGTAATTAACAGTACCCTCTCTGATAATGAGTTTGTTAAGGTACATGTAAGCCAAAGCCAACATATTCTTGAATCGGGAGACTATAAAATGGTTACAGGAGCGGTTGTAGAAATATTTGAAGAGAACACCTTAGTAGAAACATTGCCCGATAGTTTAGGGGGTTACTACATCTCTGCTACTTATAAATCAAAGCGGGGTAAAATATACACTATAAAAGTGGCTAAAAATGGTTTTGAAACGGCAACGGCAGAAGTGCTGATGCCTCTGGATACAGCTAATATTTTAAGTGTGAAAATGGATACTATTCAGGAAAATAACGATGGATATTCCTCTTACTATTTACGATTTAGTGTAGAAATAAAAGATGATAAAGCGTATGATAACTTTTATGATATTTCAGTTTATCGTGGAGGATATTTTGAAAGATATGACCACTCCGTTGATCCTCCTGTACTTATAGACAGCCTTTACTCTTATCAAAAACTTTATTTGCAATCGCGTGATCCAAGCTTAGAAGATTTTCAATCCTATGGACAAAACATTTTATTTAATGATGAGCTATTTAATGGGAGTACTTACAAAATGAATGTGCTAACATCAATTTGGATTGATCCGAATTATCCTGATGAAAACGAATATGATTATTTTATTTCTTTGAGCAACACGTCTGAGTCTTATTATTTATACGAACTTTCTTCTCAACTGCAATACTGGAGTGAAGAAGACCCTTTTGCACAACCCGTAACCGTGTATAATAATATCGAAAACGGATTTGGTGTTTTTGGGGCTTATAATACGGCTGTGTATAAGGCAGAATAGTGGCACTATTAAAGAAAACTCGAAGAAATGATTTGTTAGGTTAAGTTCTAATAACCTGAGTTCGACCTAAGGAATGCCGTCAGAAAATAAAATAGTAGGTGAGAT
>CAZZML010000560.1:0-2409 GCA_964654735.1 uncultured Roseivirgaceae bacterium
AACATGTCCATATTAGATAATACAAAAATGCTGTCCTAGTTAGAACTTAGCCATTTGTTTTAATTGCTTCTGCTATGTCTAAAGCAAGGGAACTAGGAAATTAGTGCATTTTTGAAACCTGAAAGGTTTTTTTATCATAATCTATAGAGACCATCCAGATCTATAAAGATATTTTTAATACCCCCGGCAAGGTTCCAAACTTTGATGGAGGCTATTATTAAAACACCTTATACTTCGATTTGGTTAAAATGTCTTTGGCATTTGGGTTGGCCATTAGCTCTTGCAAGCTTACAGAAGGGTTGTTTTGCATATAGGTATTCGTAATATCCCAACCTACCCAAGAGCCGACCCTGCCTGGACATTTTTCTCCAATTTCGGCTACATTGGGTCGCTCATCCATATATTTCTGCTTATCAAAATGATTGGTATTATACAAAAGTTCGTTATTGAGGAAATGATACCAAATAACGTCTTTGTTCTCTTCTACATCTATAAGTTCTTGCCCACTATACCAAACCAATAAAGAGTCAGGTGCACAAGGCATCATGTGCTTGGCAAAGTAGAATTTTTTACCATAATAAATCATATCAGCGAGCATGGTTTGGTCGCTGGGGTCTTCTTTTAAAAAGTTGTTGGCATATAAAAGCATTACTGCTGGTACAATATAGGCTTTATCGTAGCGTGGTAAAATATACTGAGGCACTCCAGGGGGCTGGTATTTAGCTCCCTTGCCCAAATAATACTCTAACCCAATAATTATTTGATCTTTGCCCACATACATTTCACTACTGCCAAAGCCAGTAATCATCGTTTTTATTTGTGGAGCCACAAAGCTTGGGTAATAATGTTTAATGTGGCTGAAGGCTTCTTCAAATTCCAATTGCAAATTACTAAAATCACCATAGGCTGCAATGGTTTCGTTATACAGCGTATCTACATAAGGGTTCTTAATTCGTTTGTATAGTTCCATTGCAAGAATAGAATCAGAAGGGTATTGTTGGCGACCTAAAAACTCATCAGCAAGCACGGGGTGAGAAGTAATAAAATACTCTACTTCTTGCACAGAAGTTAAATCAAACAGGTCTTGCTCTAAGCGCTCTATGCTTACAGTAACCTTTTCAGCCTCCTCTAATTCCGGAGCTTCAATACAGTTGCTGGGGGTGCAAGCCAAGCCAAAGGCTAATAGAATTAGGATAGAATAGTTTTTCATTTATTGTAAACACTAGATAGTGCCTTTGATTCTGAGCTATAAATCTTTTTATTCCGAGGAACGAGGAATCTTCTAATAAAAGAAGCGATTACACCAACGCATAAGATTCTTTGTTCCTTAGAATAATAAAAGTTACTCCAACTTAATTTCTTCCTTCATCGAGTTTAAGAACTGGTATTCTGTAACTGCTAATGAAGAATCTTCGATAATCTTAACCCATTTATGAAATTTTCTCCACCATCCAAATCGAATGGGAAAAAACCCTTTTGTAAAATAGGAGTACAAATAAGGGTGAACAACCAATGATATTCCCTGCTCATTTTGGTTTTCTAATAAATGAGCAAGTGCATCTTCAATTTGGTCAGAAATATTAATGGAGGCCGTAATATTTCCTGTGCCATTACACGTTGGACAACTTTCAGCTGTTTTTATATCTACTTCTGGCCTTACACGCTGACGGGTAATTTGCATCAACCCAAACTTTGAAAGAGGCAAAATGGTGTATTTGGATCGATCTCCATTCATTTCTGCTTTCATTTTTTGCTGAAGCAGCCTTCGGTTTTCAACCCTTCGCAAATCAATGAAATCAACTACGATAATGCCGCCCATATCGCGCAAGCGTAACTGGCGCGCTACCTCTGCAGCAGCCTCTAAGTTTACGGCCAATGCTGTGGCTTCTTGATCCACCTCTCGGTTGCTCTTATTGCCACTGTTGACATCAATTACATGTAAAGCTTCGGTGTGTTCTATAATCAAATAACCACCACCCCTAATGCTAACCGATCGGCCAAACATTAGCTTAATTTGCTTTTCTAACCCAAGCGATTCAAAGAGCTTTACCTTACCATTATAATACTTAACAATGTTTTCTTTTTCGGGAGCAATTTGCCTGATATATGTTTGAATTTCGTCAAACATCTCCTTGTCATCCACCGTAATTTTATCGAAGCTCTCATTTAAAACATCTCTTAAAATAGTAGAGGTTTTACTGATTTCGCTTACAATAACATCTCGAGGTTTTGCCGTTTTAAGAAGTTCCATTCCAGCTTTCCACTTTTGCACCAATATGTCAATGTCGGTGTGGAGGTCGGCAACAGATTTGCCTTCGGCAACGGTTCGAATAATTACCCCAAAATTTTCTGGTGTAATCGAATTCATTAAGCGCATTAAGCGTTTTCGCTCATCGCTATTGCTAATTT
>CAZZML010000561.1:0-2407 GCA_964654735.1 uncultured Roseivirgaceae bacterium
GTAGCATATGAATGCAATCCTGATAATAAATGATTTACACCTAAATAGGTCATTAAAATAGTAGTAAATGTAAATACTGAAACTATATTAAAAGCCAATCTACTACGTAGACCAGGTACTAAACGCATATGTAATACAAAAGCATAAATCATAATACTTACCAAAGCCCATGTTTCCTTAGGGTCCCAACCCCAATAACGTCCCCAACTTTCATTTGCCCACATACCTCCTAAAAAGTTACCAATAGTCAGCATTATCAGGCCAACCGTCATTGACATTTCATTAATAGTCGTAATTTCTTTTATAGCCAAATCTAATTTCTTTTTATTCTTAGCGGTTGTTAATATGTATAGAATTAACGCAATAAACCCTAAGATCATGGATAGGGTAAACGGACCATAACTGGCAACTATAATTGCCACATGTATCATTAACCAATAAGAGTCTAATACGGGTACTAAATTTCCAATGGAAGGGTCCATCCAATTCCAATGAGCAATCATCAATAACATAGAGGTTACAAAGGTTGTTGCTGCAATGGTTAAAGCAGATTTTCTTCCAAAGATTAATCCGAAAAGCATTGTTGCCCAAGCAATATATATCATCGATTCATATCCATTACTCCACGGTGCATGTCCAGAAATATACCAACGAATTGCCAAACCAACTGTATGATAAACAAATAAAGTAACTACAATTAAAGAGCCAATTTTAACCAATACATTTACTAGTTTGGAACTGTTAAAAATTTGTACAATAACAACGATAAATAATAACAATCCCGCAGACATATACTGCCAAAATAATCCTTTAAAAATATCGTATTTATTATAAAATAGCTCTAGTGCAACTTTTTTATCTGATGGCAACACTTCACTTCCATAAGCCTTTTGAAATTTATGAATGCCTTCTACCAATTCAGTTGAAAGTTTGTAATCATCTTTTTGAACAGATTCATTTAATGTTTCTGAATAGTATCGTATAACATTACTTACAAAGGCAGAATCTTTTTTATTGAAACTACCCGTTTTTAATTCGGAACGAGATATCCAAGAATTGGTTGGATTATCTTTTAAAGGGAAAAACTTAAAAATACTTCCAGCTATCGCTTGATACAACAAATTAGCTCTGCCATCAATATCTATAATACCTTGTTCAAACTTATTTTTGATTATTTTTTTATGTGCCTTGGCAACTTCTTCTCTTAATTTATATTCTCCTTTAACATTAAACAAATCGGAAAGGCGAGCATATTCCTGATCTTTAGGTAACCCTAACAAATCTCTAACTCTTGAATTTGCCGATTTCATATAGATAAACGGAACCGAATACCAGGTTCTAGGGTTTGTAACCATAGAAACCGCAACTTGATTCGCATCCATACCATTATACGAATCTTTTTTACTTACTTTTCGAAGTAATTCAGAGGTAAATGTATTTACTGGTTTCATCCTACCGCCTGCATCTTGTATAATTAAACTCCCAAAACGTTCAGCATGCTCAACAGATACTTTTTGAGAATTCAATAAAGAATCTATTTGTTTGTCAGACATTGAATGCTCTAATCCCACTTGAGCAAATAAGGCCAATGAGAACAGCATCATAAACACTGAAAGTGCAGTTTTCTTTTTCTTAATTTTATTCAACTGTTTTCTCAAATACCCAAAACGTGTATTTCTAGCAAATAGAATTAATAGTAGCCCTAAGAATAGCATACCATATCCAATATACGTAACCCATGTACCAACAGTATCGTGATTTACAGACAAATGCGTTTCTTCTATTTCTCCGGTATCGTCATAACTCGACTGAAAAAAACGATACCCCCTATGGTCTAAAATATTATTCATAAATATTCTAAAATCAAAATTTTTACCATTATCCAATACAGTAACTTCACTGGCATATGATTTCGGACTCATTGACCCAGGGTAACGATCCAATTGAAAATCGCGTAACTTAATAGAAAATGGCAATTGCAATTGTTTTGCCCCATAACTAATTCTGAAATTAAGACTATCTAAAGAGAAAATTTCAGGTGAGTTACTTGCATATTTATTGCCATAAAGTTTTATGTTTTTCTTAGCGTTTGCTGTTATTACCTCTACTTCCAACATGTCTGCAGGGTACTCATCTTTATCACCAGAAGTAAGTACAAGTTTACCTTTTGCAGGAGCTTCAGGTACTACAAATTGCATATTATTTACATTGTATAATGAACGTAAATTGAATGTTTGTACAGTATCTTTTACAACCTTACCATTTTCACGAGTTGCCATAATCATATAGGCACCTTCAAATGGTGAGTCTATACGCAGTGTATCCTTATCTGTGAAAATATTGATGGCTCCTGGAGTATGATTTTCAAACGCAATCAATGCATTATGGATATTTACCGTAGTACCTC
>CAZZML010000562.1:0-2400 GCA_964654735.1 uncultured Roseivirgaceae bacterium
TTTAACTGCTTACAAAAGTGATAAAAGATAGCCTATTTTCAAGAGATTTTTCCTTGAACATCAAAGGAAAGTTACTCAAGTTTGATTCTCCCAGAATAATGGGCATTCTAAATGCCACTCCTGATTCATTTTACGAAAATAGCAGGGCAATATCTGAAAGCCAAATTTTATTCAAGGCTGAAGAAATGCTAAAGGAAGGAGCTTGCTTTTTAGACATCGGTGGCTTTTCTACCAGACCAACTGCTCAAGAGGTAAATGAAGATACCGAATTAAAACGGGTCATTCCTTTCATTAAAAAGTTGTCGAAAACATTTCCGGAAGCCTATATTTCTATTGATACGTTTAGATCAAAAGTAGCTACAGAAGCCGTTAATGCAGGAGCTTCTATTATTAATGATGTAAGCGGAGGGCAAGCTGATGAGGCTATGTTTGAAACAGTTGCCAAACTAAAAGCCCCCTATATTTTAATGCATATACGTGGCACACCTACTAATATGATGGCTGATACAAATTATAATAATGTGATAACAGAAGTTGCACAGTACTTTGTAAAAAAAACTAATGAACTAAAGAAATTGGGTCATTCCGACATTATTATAGACCCGGGTTTTGGGTTTTCTAAAAACTTAGCCCAGAATTATGAACTTTTAAATGGATTAAAGCACTTACATACGGTAGGGTTTCCTGTATTAATAGGTGTATCACGTAAAAGCATGATTTATAAATTACTGAAAACAACCCCTGAAAAGGCACTTAACGGCACAAATATTCTTAACTTCGCTTCATTGGAACGAGGAGCTAAGATATTGCGCGTTCATGATGTTAACGAAGCGCAGGAAGCCATCAAATTATTTAATGCACTACAACATTGATTTTTCTATTTAAAATAGGATTTCTTAGCATAGGCTGGTTAGATATTTTGGATATTTTACTGGTTAGTTTGCTGTTATATCAGTTATATAAACTGATGCGAGGTAGTGTTGCCATTAAAATTTTCCTTGGCATACTCTCGCTTTACTTATTCTATCTGGTAGTAAAATCGGCTCAAATGGAGTTGTTAGCTTCTATTTTGGGTCAATTTATGGGCGTGGGTGTTCTGGCAACCATTATTCTTTTTCAGCAGGAAATCAGAAAATTTTTACTGGTAATTGGTAAAACAACTTCGTTTAAAAGTGGCGATAGTTTTTTTAAATCATTTAACTTATGGAAACAACAAGATGCCGGTGGTTATAGCGTTTCTTCAATTATTGATGCTATTAAGGCTATGAGCAAAACAAGTACCGGTGCGCTTATTGTATTTACCAGAGATTCAGAGCTTAAATTTTATGTTGATTCAGGAGATTTAATTGATGCGGAGATTTCGAACCGATTGCTACTTTCTATCTTTAATAAATACAGCCCGCTACACGATGGAGCGGTTATTATTCATAAGGATAGAATAAGGGCAGCAAGATGTATATTGCCAGTATCTGAAAACGATAATTTGCCTGCACAATTTGGCCTAAGGCATAGAGCAGCAGTGGGGATGTCTGAAATTACCGATACGCTTATTGTGGTGGTTTCTGAAGAAACAGGTGAAATGTCGGTAGCCGAAAATGGAGTGGTTTCTAAAAATTTATCTAGCATGGAAATCAGGGCTCGCATAAATGAATATTTATCTTCTGTTCCTGAAATTTTAAAAGGAAGCAGTAACGATGAGCCTACAAAAGAAACCTCAGACGCTGAAGCAATTATTGCTTTTACAAAGCAAGCCGAAAAAACAGCCTAATCGATCTCTATATATTTTTATAAGGTTACCCATTTAAGTCACCATATAGGAATAAGTCTGCCCATCTGAATTTATTTCAGGATATTCATATATTTGATAGGTTGGCGGTAATTAAAAAATGACATACCAAGAATTTAACCCTTCTGACAAATTAAAATCCATAATTGATTCCTTTTGGTTGTTTTCTGACTCAGAAAAAGTAGAAGATGAAAGAATATTGCCTGATGGCTGTATGGATATTATTTTCAATCTTGGCAACTCAACAAGTTCAATCCAAAAGAACACAATTGGAATATCGGGAATGATGACTACATTTTCTAATGAATCATTTAATGAAAATTCAGACCTTTTTGGAATCCGTTTTAAATCTGGCATGTTAAGTAAGTTTGCAAAATTTCCAATGTTTGAAATTAAAAATCAAACAATTGAAGCCTCCGAAATAATTCCCGAATTTAATATTGAAACAATAGAAAAGTTGGAAGAGCAGAAAAGCATTGAACAGAAATTGCAATTTATCGAACTAAGAGTCTGTAATATTCTAAATAAACAAAAGACTTCAAATGATGCTTTAATTTTTTTAGTAATACCTTAAATCCGCAAGGAAAATCTATTACAAGCCATAATATGATGTC
>CAZZML010000563.1:0-2384 GCA_964654735.1 uncultured Roseivirgaceae bacterium
TAAGCAGTCTTAACCTACTTCCTAAAGCCATTTTTCCAATTTTTGAGTAATACATGTTAATTGTATTTATAATTACGTAACCAGTTACAAATATAGATAAATTAATCCATTCTTGTAAAACTATAAATAGTTTAGACATCTTTTAAGACAATATTCCCTTTTCTAAAAAATACTCAATCACCGCTTCTTTCATCATCACTGATTGTTCACCTGCTTTTAAAAACGGGATTTCTTCTGTTATTTTATAATGTGGCCAACCGTCATCATCAAAAAAATCAAACTCATAATATCCTAATGGTTCTAACACTCTACAAATAGCAATATGCATTAAATTTACTTTTTCATCTTTAGTAAATTTACGATACCCTTGTCCTAATTCTTGTACTCCTATCAAGTAAATAATAGCATCTAAGTCTAGAATTTCTCCATCACCAAATTGCGCTGAAATTTTTTGTTTCAGTGCTTCCCATTTATTTTTCAACTGTAAGTCTCTTGACATATTAAATTTTTGAAAACCAAAGGTACATCGTTTTATAAAACCTGACTATCTTTGTAAAAAAGAATACTATGTATGGCAATATAAAAGAACATCTTCAGCAAGAACTCCAAAACATTAAAGAAGCGGGTTTATATAAATATGAACGTATTATTACTTCATCACAAGATGCTGTTATAAAAATTTCAACAGGCGAAGAAGTCATTAATTTTTGTGCAAATAATTATTTAGGCTTGTCAAATCATCCTGAAGTAATTCAAGCAGCAAAAGATACTATGGATACACACGGTTATGGAATGTCATCTGTCCGTTTTATCTGTGGAACACAAGATATTCACAAACAATTGGAGGAAAAAATAGCAGATTTTTATGGATTTGAAGATACCATTTTGTACGCAGCAGCTTTCGATGCAAATGGAGGTGTTTTTGAACCGCTCTTAACCAAAGAAGATGCTATTATTTCTGATTCTTTAAATCATGCTTCTATTATTGATGGAGTCCGTTTATGTAAAGCGGCTCGTTATCGTTATGAAAATAATAATATGAATGAGCTGGAAGCTCGTCTAATTGAAGCTAATACTGCAGGCGCTCGCTTTAAAATTATTGTTACCGATGGTGTGTTTTCTATGGATGGAATTGTGGCTAGTCTCGATAAAATTTGTGACTTAGCCGATACATATGATGCAATGGTGATGGTTGATGAATGTCATGCTACTGGGTTTATCGGTAAAACCGGAAGAGGAACTTTAGAGCTTAAAAATGTATTAGATAGAGTTGATATTGTTACCGGAACGTTAGGAAAAGCACTTGGAGGGGCAATGGGTGGCTATACAACTGCAAAAAAGGAAATAATTGAGATTTTACGTCAACGTTCGAGACCATATTTATTTTCAAATTCTTTAGCACCGGCAATTGTTGGGGCATCGTTAAAAGTATTTGATCTATTGTCTAATGATACCTCATTGCGCGATAAACTGGAATGGAACACTAATTATTTCCGTACCGGAATGGAAAAAGCAGGTTTTGATCTTGTCGGAGCAGATGCCGCTATTGTTCCTGTAATGTTATATGATGCAAAACTATCTCAAGATATGGCAAACGCATTATTAGCAGAAGGTATTTATGTAATTGGTTTCTTTTTTCCGGTAGTGCCAAAAGGAAAAGCCAGAATTAGAGTACAACTCTCTGCAGCACATACCAAAGAACATTTAGATAAAGCGATTGCAGCTTTTACTAAGGTTGGTAAGCGGCTTAATGTGATTTAATTAATTACTTTTGTGATTTAATCGTGATATTGTGTTTATTATGAAACTAAATTTTACTCTAATATTATTATTAATATTTTCTATTTGTTTTTCTCAGAAAGCTGAATACAATAAATTAGACAAAAAAGCTAGTTTCAAAGAGTATTATACAAAAAATGGAGATGTTTTAAAGATTGGAGATACTCTAACAATTGGAATTCCAACTTCAGATTTAGGATTTACATATATTTCTCAAGGAGGGCAAAGAGTCTCAAATACTTTGTCAAATAAGAGTATTATAATTAATAAACTTAAAACCTATGGGGCAAAGGGCAATGGATATAAAATGTATGTTCATTTTAAGGGTTATGGTTTAATTCCTGTTTTGATTGATTACGATACTGCATTTGATTTAGGAGAAATTAAAAACCCAAAAGCAAAATTAACTAGAGAGCAAGCTATTGCTAAACTAAAGGAAGCTAAAGATTTATTAGACTTGGGAATAATAAGTGAAGAGGAATATAAAAAAATAAAAACGTCATTGACTTCAATAATCCTGAACTGAATAATTTAAATTATGAGTATTATAAGAATCACCAAACATTTCGATTTTGAAACTGCACATGCTTTGTACGGTTATGATG
>CAZZML010000564.1:0-2381 GCA_964654735.1 uncultured Roseivirgaceae bacterium
TAGCGAAAGCAATTCACTATTTCGTATTTTTGCCCCCGATAACTATCGAGGATTTAGAAATACGCACCTATGGAAAAGATTACTCCTTATAAACCCAAGAATAAAATTCGAATTGTAACAGCAGCTTCGCTGTTCGATGGCCACGATGCCGCCATCAACATAATGAGAAGAATTATTCAGGCTACAGGGGTTGAGGTTATCCATTTGGGGCACGACCGTAGTGTAGAGGAGGTGGTTAATTGTGCCATACAAGAAGATGCCAATGCCATTGCCATAACTTCGTACCAGGGAGGGCATAATGAGTACTTTAAATACATGTATGATTTGCTTAAAGAAAATAACTCCGAGCATATTAAAATTTTTGGTGGTGGTGGTGGCGTAATTTTGCCTAAAGAAATAAATGAATTACAGTCCTATGGGATAGAGCGAATTTATACTCCTGATGATGGTCGAAAAATGGGTCTGCAAGGGATGATCAACGATATGATCGAACGCTGTGATTTTCCAACAGGCGCTAATTTGAATGGAGAAGTAAAAGGCCTTTCTACTAAAGATGCGCAGTCGATAGCGAAGCTTATTTCGGGAGCAGAAAACTTTCCAAAAGAATCTGGAAAATTATTAGACGAAGTGCATGCCCTTGCCAACAAAGCCACAACCCCAGTTCTTGGTATTACAGGCACAGGTGGAGCAGGAAAGTCATCACTGGTAGATGAATTAGTGCGAAGGTTTTTAAACGACTTTGACGAAAAAACCATTGCCATTGTTTCAGTGGATCCATCTAAACGAAAAACGGGTGGTGCTTTATTGGGTGATAGAATTCGGATGAATGCCATTAATAGCCCACGGGTTTATATGCGCTCCTTGGCAACCCGTCAATCTAACTTAGCACTTTCCAAACATGTAAACGAAGCCATTCAAGTACTAAAGGCTGCTAATTACGATCTCATCATTTTAGAAACTTCAGGCATTGGCCAATCCGATACCGAAATAACCGACCATTCTAATGTAAGCCTTTACGTGATGACACCCGAGTATGGTGCAGCTACTCAACTGGAGAAAATCGATATGCTCGATTTTGCAGACATCATTGCTATTAATAAATTTGACAAACGTGGGGCATTGGATGCCATAAGAGATGTAAAGAAACAATACCAGCGCAACCATAATCTCTTCGAAGAAGAAACGGAAACAATGCCTGTATATGGCACCATTGCCAGCCAGTTTAACGACCCGGGTATGAATACACTTTATAAAAAAGTGATGGATACCATTGCTGAAAAAACAGCCTCTTCATTATCATCCAAAACTTCTAAAGAAAAAGGTCAGTCAAAAAAAATATTTGTAATCCCACCCAACAGAACACGCTATTTATCAGAGATTTCTGAAAACAATAGGGGTTACGATACGTGGGTAAATGAGCAAAAGCAGGTAGCTCAAAAACTCTATGGCATTAATACCACAATAAAGGTTCTTAAAGAAGAAGGAGCCAGTACCAAAGAAGTACAGGCATCACTTACCAATACATACGATAAAATAACCCTTAACCTTGATCCTAAGAACAAACAAATTATTGAAGAATGGCCTGCCAAAGTAAAAAAATACAAAGACCCTGAATATAAATTTAAGGTTAGAGATAGGGAGCTTGTGATTAAAACACATACCACTTCCCTATCTCAAAACGAAATACCCAAAATAGCCTTACCAAAATACGAAGCCTGGGGCGATTTGCTAAAATGGAATTTACAAGAAAACGTGCCCGGTGAGTTTCCATTTACAGCCGGCTTATTTCCATTTAAACGAGAAGGCGAAGACCCAACCCGTATGTTTGCAGGCGAAGGTGGTCCTGAAAGAACCAACAGGCGATTTCATTATGTAAGTATGGCCATGCCAGCCAAAAGGCTTTCTACCGCGTTCGATTCGGTTACACTTTATGGTAGCGACCCAAATATACGCCCCGATATTTATGGTAAAATTGGCAATGCAGGAGTATCCATCTGCTGTTTAGATGATGCAAAAAAACTCTACTCCGGGTTTAATCTTTCTGACCCACTTACTTCGGTAAGTATGACGATTAATGGCCCTGCTCCTATGCTCTTGGGCTTTTTTATGAATGCCGCCATCGACCAGCAGTGTGAGCTTTACATTAAAGAAAACGGGCTTGAAAAAGAAGTTGCCAAAAAGATAGAGGCTATTTATAAAGCTAAAGGAGTTGCACGGCCAAGCTATCAGGGAGAATTACCGGAAGGAAACGAGGGGTTAGGCTTAATGCTTTTGGGCACAACAGGTGACCAAGTATTGTCCAAAGAAGTCTATGATAAAATTAAAAAAGAAACCCTTACCAAAGTTAGAGGAACCGTACAGGCCGATATTTTAAAAGAAGA
>CAZZML010000565.1:0-2372 GCA_964654735.1 uncultured Roseivirgaceae bacterium
AAACCTGCATTTCATCGACAATTTATGCTTCCTAATTATTTTTGAACCAATTTAGGAACAAATTATACATAATGAAGCCCATTAAACAGTTTCTCTTCTGGTTCATAACCGTCCTCATTTTGATAATAGCTTTTGGAAAGCCTTATGGCGGCTACTCTATTTCTTTTTATTTTGTTTCTTTTTTGTTACCTGTTATTATAGGTACGTCTTATACGTTTAATTCGTATTTAGTACCCAAATATCTTTTACGTAAGAAATACTTAAAATTTGGACTCTATACTTTCTATACCGTTGTTATTTCTTTAAATTTTGAGATGCTTGTAATTTTCTTAGCCTTTACAGTGCTAGCTAATTACGAATATGATAAAATGGTGCCGGCTGCCACCAATATTTTTGGACTTGCCACTACCATGTATTTTGTGGTGCTTATTAAAGCGTTTATACTATTAATAAAAACTTCGTTTGGGGAGCAAGAAAAAATTCAAACCTTAGAGGAAAAGCAAACTAATTTACAAAAGGGATATTTAGTGGTAAGGGCTGATCGAAAGAATGCAAAAATTCTGCTAGAAGAAATTTTATATGTAGAAAGCCTTAGTGATTATGTGAGAATCATAACCTCTTCAAGCACTCCCATTATCACCAAAGAAAAAATTAGCAGCTTGGAGCAGAAACTAGCTTCACCGTTTATTCGAATACACCGTTCGTTTATTATCAATACAGATAAAGTTGATTCGTTTTCTTCAGAATCTGGTGTAATAAATGGGAAGGAGTTACCGATTAGTAGAACGTATAAGAAAGAAGTATTGGCAGTTTTGAAAAGAGGATGAAAGTTAGCCTTTCATCCTCTTTAAATAGATGCTTCACTGCGTTCACAAATGACTATTTTACAAATGAATCACCTCATCATACGCTGCTGCGGCAGCTTCCATTACCGCTTCTGACATAGTTGGGTGAGGATGCACTGTTTTAATAATTTCGTGACCCGTAGTTTCAAGCTTTCTAGCCGCTACAACTTCGGCAATCATTTCAGTTACATTGGCACCAATCATGTGGGCACCTAGCCACTCTCCGTATTTTGCATCGAAAATAACTTTTACAAAACCTTCTGGTGCTCCGGCAGCCTTGGCTTTGCCCGATGCTGTAAACGGAAATTTGCCTACTTTGATTTCGTATCCGGCATCTTTAGCGGCTTGCTCGGTATAGCCAACGGAAGCAACTTCTGGTGATGCATAAGTACAGCCCGGTATATTATTATAGTCAATAGGATCAGGATTTTGACCTGCAATTTTCTCTACACAAGTAATGCCTTCTGCAGAAGCAACGTGAGCTAAGGCTTGGCCTTTTACAATATCGCCAATGGCATATACACCTGATATATTGGTTTTGTAATAATCATCTACCAATACTTTTCCTTTGTCGGTGGCCACACCCACATCTTCAAGACCAATGCCTTCAATATTAGTAGATACACCAACGGCAGATAATACAACATCGCACTCTATTACCTCTTCGCCTTTTTTAGTTTTAACCGTAACCTTACACCCTTTTCCTTTTGTATCTACATTGGTAACTTCAGCCGAAGTCATTATGCTAACGCCTGCTTTTTTAAACGAACGACCTAATTGTTTAGAAACATCAATGTCTTCTACAGGTACAATGTTTGGCAAATATTCTACGATGGTAACATCCGTGCCAATCGTATTATAGAAATAGGCAAATTCAACACCAATGGCTCCTGAACCTACTACTACCATTTTCTTGGGTCGATTTTTTAGGGTCATGGCTTGTCGATAACCAATTATTTTTTTGCCATCAATCGGCATCGTTGGTAATTCACGAGAACGACCACCTGTTGCCAATATAATATGGTCGGCTAAGTAATCAACTGTTTTCCCGTCAGTTTCAACAGCCACTTTTTTGCCTGCCTTTAGCTTACCAAACCCTTTTATTTGGGTTATTTTATTTTTTTTGAATAAATATTCTATGCCATTACTCATCGCTCCAGCAACATCCCTGCTGCGTTTTACCATACCTGCAAAATCAACAGAAGCCTCTTTTACATTGATGCCATAGTCACTTGCGTGTTGAATATATTCAAATACATTGGCACTTTTTAGCAAGGCTTTGGTAGGAATACAACCCCAATTTAGGCAAATACCACCTAATTCTGCTCTTTCTACCACTCCTACTTTCATTCCTAATTGCGAAGCACGAATTGCCGCTACATAGCCTCCAGGACCACTACCTATTACAATTAGATCATATTTAGTATCTGCCATTTCAATGAATTTTCTTGATTAATTATTAATGCAAAGTTAAAATAATTAACACCTAAAAAAATAGATTTTAAGCCTCCATATTTAGTTTTCTAA
>CAZZML010000566.1:0-2371 GCA_964654735.1 uncultured Roseivirgaceae bacterium
ATAAAAATCGCTTTAAATTCATCATAAACTACCTTTTTTAGGTCAAATTTTAATTGCTCGGATGATAGTAATTTTTAGTTAACAATAAATATCAATCGATGGCTATTATAATAACCGATGACTGTATAAATTGTGGAGCTTGCGAGCCTGAGTGTCCCAATAATGCGATTTATGAAAGTGATGTAGATTGGTTGATGAGTGAAGGTACTAACCTTAATGATGACCAAAGGCACGATCCTATTTCAGACGAATTTTATTTTATAGTGCCAAGTAAGTGTACCGAGTGCAAGGGCTTTCATGATGAGCCACAATGTGCAGCCGTTTGTCCAGTAGATTGCTGTTTACCTGACCCTGATCGTGTAGAATCTGAAGAAGTGCTATTAGATCGTAAGCAAGCCTTGCATGGATAGTTGCTAGCATTCTAAAACACTAGTGTTAAGTCAACCCTCTTTTAGCCAGCCCAAGCTTCATTCTTTTTAGCCTGCTCTACGTTAAAAAATCTTCACGTAGCTATGGCTATGCTTATATTTTTTACCTTGATCAGATTAAAAATAACTTCAGCTTAACCGACACAAGAGGGTTGACAAGACACTAGGTTTTTTCAGCAAGCTTTGGTTATTTTTCATTCATCAAAATATTTAACACTTTAGTTCTAACAACCTCAGCATTCCATCCGGTTTGCATATCTGGGTGGTATAAAAGCCGAATCATATCTTTGTCTATTTGCTGATACTTGTTTACAACTCTCCAGTCCCTCGAGAATATACTTTCAGGGTATTCATAAGAAGTATTAGTAAGGCCAATGGCTCCTGTTAAATATCTTCTCAATAAGAAAGTGGAATAAGAAAAAGTGCCTTGGTTGGTATCAACAAACAAATTGCCATAAAATATATCGCTTTTATTATACCAATAGATATAATAATTGCCTGCAGAGGTACTTGTAGTATCTCCTTGTGAAGGGAATATGGTATAATATTGTTTAGCTGTACCTATTATAATGTCGAAGTTAGCAACCAGCGAATCTTCGGTTACCTCAATTTGAAAGCCATCGGTAGCTATTAAATTTATTTCAGAAACAATTTTGTTTAACTCTTTTTTGAGAGGTTCATTTGGAGTTCCACTCATATACACCTTCATGGGTGCTTTCCATTTTCGCGTAATCTCGTTTATGGAGCCATCTGAAAACCCTAAGGCGATTTCTTCAAAATAATCAATTACTTGTAAATCATAAGGGTCAATCCTAACAAAACCTTCATTTTTATCTTTACAAGCCGTTATTGCTACTAATAGTATCAGAAATAGAAGAAGTTTTTTTGCCATCCTACTGGTTATTAAGGAATAAAAATAAGTAACAAGAGAAAATATTTTGTAGGAAACAGATAAAATTATTACCCTCTCAAAAATACCCAATTGCTTTCATCCGATTGAGCTGGCTCAAAAGCATAACCATTGCTATCAAATGATTTTAATAAGTCAGGGTTAGTAATTCGGTTTTTGATAATATAATTTGCCATTCGCCCTCGGGCATTTTTAGCATATATAGCTACAATTTTGTATTTGCCTTTATTATAATCCTTAAAAACGGGTGTGATTATTTCAGCCTTTAATTTAGATTGATTTACAGATTTATAATACTCCGTTGAAGCCAGATTGATAATATACTTGCCTTCGCCTAAATCATTATTCAGTCGCTTAGTAATCTTATCGCCCCAAAATTGATATAGATTTTTATACGTATTAAGCTGGAGTTTTGTGCCCATTTCTAACCGATATGCTTGCATTAAATCCAATGGCCTAAGCACACCATATAAACCCGAGAGAATACGGAGATGGTTTTGGGCAAAATCCAACTCATCAGAACTCATTTCTTTGGCATTAAGTCCTCTATACACTTCTCCGTTAAATGCTAATAAGGCAGGTGCTATGGCTTCTCTACTAGGCTCTAACGACCATTTTTGATACCTATCAACATTTAGTGCCGCCAATTCAGCACTAATATGCATTAGTTCTTCTACTTTTTTCTCCGAAAAACTGCTCATCTTCTTAATCAACCTTGCTGATTCTTCTTTAAAGACAGGCTCCGAAAAAGAATGAGCTAAAGAGCCATCAGGCGTAAATGCTTTTGTGTCGAATGACTTTGCGGGAGATATAAGAACTAACATAAAATATAAATCTGTTTATGTAAAAATAGTATAATTGACAGCATGGGTGCAAATCAAATTAATCTATTCGAGATAGATTTTTATAATTTTACATTTGGTGCTTTGTCAGTAAGAAGTTGCAATAGACTTTAAATTATCTTAATTTTTAGGGTTGAACCTAACCTGAATAATTCATGAATAATCTATTACGCATTCCAATTGCCAACCAT
>CAZZML010000567.1:0-2365 GCA_964654735.1 uncultured Roseivirgaceae bacterium
AATTTCTTGAACATAGGTTCTTAGATTCTCATCTTTTATACGTTCAATTACTTCGTTGGCATAGGCATCTAGCAACATCAATTTGGCTGAATGTTCACCAATTCCTCTTGTTCTGAGGTAAAACAATTGTTCTTTATCAAGTTTGCCAGTAGTACAACCGTGCGAGCATTTAACGTCATCTGCCCAAATCTCTAATTGGGGTTTGGTATTAATAGTGGCGTTATCCGAAAGCAATATATTTTTATTGGATTGAAAGGCATTGGTTACTTGGGCATCTTGCCTTACATAAATTTTACCGTTGAAAATTCCTTTAGAACTTCCGTTCATTATGCCTTTGTACAATTCATTGCTATTGCAATTCGGTACTTTATGATCCACTACCGTATGATTGTCTATATGTTCTTTATTATCAGTTACATAGAGTCCGTCCAGATTAGCTTCTGAGTGTGAGCCATTGAGAGATATATGGAGGTTATTACGCACCATTTTGCCGCCAAAATTTAGCGTATAAGCATTAAATACAGCTTTTTCCGCCACATTTACTTTTGCATTACCAACGTGTAATTGATTGGTATTTTCATTGCCAATTTTGATATAGCTTATGTTGCTGCTGGAAGCACAATTAATTTCAGTTACCGCATTTGTAAAGGATAACGCATCTCCAACACCTATAAATATTTCAGCAACGGTGGCTTGTGCATTTTCGGCTCCATTAATCAGCACTCTTGGATGAGCTACTGCCTGATTTTTAGAAGAATCTGTAATATGAACCAGCACAACTGGTGTTTCAATTACTGCGCTCTTTGCTATGTTGATGGCAATGCCAGTGTTTAGGCTTGAAGTATTTAATAGTAAAAACTCATCTGATTTAGCATCTAAATTCTGCGCAACTAACCCTTTGCTATCCTCAATGGTAGAAATAGTAATTTCTTCAGGTAAATTATAATTAGACAATTCTTCTGATAGAATTCCATTTACAAAAACCAATTGATTGTCGGAAAGAGTAGGAATCAGGGAACTTAAGTCAGTACTTGACTCCATATTACCTACAAAATCACCGAAGTTTCGTTCTAATATTTTAGAGAGGTTGGTGTATTTATACTCCTCGTTTTTCCGACTTGGTAAGCCTCTCTCTTCAATTATAGAAAAAGCTACCCCACGAACGGTTTCGAAGTTATCGTTCGATGGTTTTTGAATTAATCGCTGAAGTAAATCTGACATCTCCATAGGATTAGACATTTGCATGTTCAGCTTTAATCCAATCGTAGCCACGTTCTTCTAGTTCGTAGGCCAATTCTTTGGTGCCTGTTTTCACAATTTGTCCGTTATATAATACATGCACAAAATCAGGAACAATAAAATCTAATAAACGCTGGTAATGTGTAATTACGATGGTTGCATTATCTGCACTTCGCAGGGTATTTACTCCATTGGCGACAATTTTTAGCGCATCAATGTCCAAACCTGAATCAGTTTCATCTAATATGGAAAGTCTAGGTTCTAGCATAGCCATCTGGAAAATTTCATTTCGTTTTTTCTCCCCACCAGAAAATCCTTCGTTTAACGAACGTTTGAGCAATGCCTGATCAATATCAACAATCTTCATTTTCTCTTTCATTGTTTTTAAGAACTGCACTGCATCTAATTTGGGCAATCCTCTGTGCTCACGCACTTGGTTTACTGCTGCTCTTAAAAAATTAGTGGTACTAACACCCGGTATTTCGATGGGGTACTGAAATGCAAGGAACAAGCCTTCTCTGGCACGTTCTTCAGGAGAAGAATCGAATATATTTTTTCCTAAAAATTCCACACTTCCACTATCTACCGTATATTCTTCTCTACCAGCCAGTACCGCAGATAGCGTACTTTTACCTGAACCATTCGGTCCCATAATGGCGTGTACTTCGCCCGGCTTAACTTCAAGGTTAATTCCTTTTAATATTTCTTTACCTTCAATCGAGGCTTTTAAATTCTTAACTTTTAACATCTATAAAAAATTAGTCCACAGTCCAATAGCATCCAGACCACAGTTTTTAACGTTTATTTTTTTAACTCCAAACTCCGAACTCCCAACTCCGAACTTTGTTTACCCTACACTTCCTTCTAAAGTGAGGGCTAATAGTTTTTGTGCTTCCACGGCAAATTCCATAGGAAGCTTATTTAATACTTCTTTGGCGTAGCCATTTACAATAAGTGCTACGGCCTCTTCTGTGCCAATTCCTCGTTGGTTACAGTAAAAAATCTGATCCTCTCCAATTTTTGAGGTGGTAGCCTCATGCTCAACCTGGGCTGAACTATTATCCACTTCTATATAAGGAAAAGTATGTGCTCCACATTTATCTCCTAATAATAAGGAATCGCATTG
>CAZZML010000568.1:0-2364 GCA_964654735.1 uncultured Roseivirgaceae bacterium
AGACGATTTTTACAAAATGAAATCTTAATTTTGTTGTGTTTTCTTACAGGCACTAGTTAGAACTTAGCCCTTTTTTGTAACTATTCAGGTAACTAAACGACATTGAATTATAAACCTGAATAGTTACACTTTTTTAAAATGAGAATACAGCACCTTTACAAATTAAATAATGAAAAATAAACATTTTGAAACATTAGCTATACGAACGCAAACGGAGCAAACCAATCAGAAAGAACATTCAACACCCTTGTTTTTAACCAGCAGCTTTACGTTTGATACTGCCCAAGAAGGAGCCGCCTTGTTTAATGGCGATTTGGAAGGCAACCAATATACTCGCTTTTCTAACCCCAATACCGATGAGTTTATAAACAAACTAAAACTACTTGAAAGCACCGAAGCAGGAATTGCTACTGCAACGGGTATGGCTGCCGTATTTGGCTCTATACTACCAAATGTAAAAGCAGGCGATCATGTGGTGGCTTCTAAAGCCATTTTTGGCAGTTCAATTCTTGTAATTTCTACTATTTTGCCCGACTATGGCATAGATTATACTCTGGTGGATGTAGATAATAATGAGCAGTGGGAGCAGGCCATAAAGAAAAACACCAAATTACTCTTTGTAGAAAGCCCTTCTAACCCAACTCTTAAAATTGCCGACCTGGCATTTTTAAATAAGCTATGCAAGGCTAATAATATCATCTATTGTGTTGATAATTGTTTTGCTACCCCCTACTTGCAACAGCCAAATGATTTTGATGCTGATTTAATTATTCACTCTGCCACAAAATATATCGATGGACAGGGCAGGGTGCTGGGTGGAGCCATTTTAGGCAAAAAAGAATACGTTGATATATGCTACGATTTTTTACGCAGAACAGGGGCAAGCCTTTCGCCATTTAACGCATGGGTGCTTTCTAAAAGTTTAGAAACATTAGCTGTACGCATGGATAGGCATTGCAGCAATGCCAAAAAGCTTTATCAATTTTTAGAAACGCAAGAAGACGTATTAGAGGTGATCTACCCTCATTCGCCAAAGCACCCACAGTATGAGTTGGCAAAAAAGCAAATGAAACAAGGCGGTGGGCTTGTAGGTTGCGAATTAAAAGGAGGTAAAGAACGAGGAACCCGTTTTTTAAATGCACTAAAACTCCATTCGCTAACCGCTAATTTAGGAGATACACGTAGCATAGCCACTCACCCGGCTTCTACCACACATGCTAAGTTAACAGAAAGCGAACAATTAGAAGTGGGTATCACTCCAGGCTTTATTCGTTTTTCACTTGGGTTAGAGCATATTAATGATTTGATACAAGATGTGGAACAAGCCCTGATTGCTTCCAGATGAGTGTAAAATTGTATAAACATAATGGGCCGTTTGTGCTGGAATCTGGCAAACAAATTGATGAATTAACAACGGCCTATCATACCTATGGAAAACTAAATAAAGATAAAACCAATGTGGTATGGGCTTTTCACGCACTTACGGCAAGCTCGAATGTAATGGAATGGTGGCCGGGCTTATTTGGCGAGCATGACTTTTTTAATCCTAATGATTATTATATTATTTGTGCCAATGTGTTGGGGTCACCGTATGGAAGTACTGCTCCACAGGATTTGAATTTTCCTTTATTTACGGTGCGGGATGTGGTGAATGCTGAATTGCTGCTGGCTAAATATTTGCAAATTGAGAAAATACATGTGGCCATTGGTGGTTCTTTTGGAGGTAATCAGGCCTTGGAGTTTGCTTATTCATTTACTGGTATAATAGATAATCTAATAATGGTTGCCAGCTCGGCTAAAGAATCTGCCTGGAGCCAAGCCATCCATGAAGCACAGCGATTGGCTATTAAAGCAGACCAAACATTTGGGAAACTCAATGGAGGTAAAGCAGGGCTTAAAGCTGCCAGAGGAGTAGCCTTACTCACTTATCGAACCTCAGAGGCTTATATCGCTCAACAATCGGATGCAGATGATAAGGTGGATGATTTTAAGGCTGCCTCTTATATTCGATATCAAGGAGATAAACTGGTGAATAGGTTTAACGCAATCTCTTTTTACTACTTATCTAAATGTTTGGATACACACCATATTGGTCGTGCAAGAGGAGGAGAGAAAAAAGGGCTAAGTGAGATAGCCGTTCGAACCTTGGCCATTGGCTTTACTTCGGATATGCTCATTCCCTTTAATCTTACGCAAGAAATGGCTTCTCAAATGCCAAATGCAAGATTCCAACCCTTAGAATCAGACTTTGGGCATGATGGATTTTTAATAGAAACAGGTAAATTAACGGAAGCAATTTCTGCTTTTTTAACCTAGTGTCGTGTCAACCCTCTTTTAGCCAGCCCAAGCTTCATTCTTTTTAGC
>CAZZML010000569.1:0-2363 GCA_964654735.1 uncultured Roseivirgaceae bacterium
CTTGACCGGCGTACTGTGAAAAAATATATTGTTGATTAGCTACTTTAGCATTCCTATGCTTCATGTGTTTGTATAACCTGGGTAGGTTTTGGAGTCAGAGATTTCTCGGAACACAATAAATAATTAAATTATCATAGCTTTTAAGTATTGCACCAAGAATTTAAACTAACGAAAAATAATTTCGTTGTGATATTTGCTTATGTTTTTTAATTTGTTCTATATTTTCTACATGAAAAGCACATGCCAACCAAGCCTAAACCTAACAAAGCAATAGCTGATGGCTCCGGGATAGAATTACTAGGAGGATTAGGATCTGAAAGCTGACCTGTAAAGCCGATATTATTAAAATCTACTTGATTATTTGACCCAGTTAAAACGGCATTTACAAATTGAACATTTGAAGGAAATGAAAGCGAGTAATCTTCAGCAAAAATTGGATTACTACCACCTCCTCCAAGTAATGGCGAAACATTCAGTAAACTACCAACTAAAGCATTATTAGAGTCAAAAAAAGTAAAATTGATGTTATCAACATCAAAAGATTCTCCAAAGTAATTCCAAAAATGCAGCTCTGTCAAATCATATTCTAAGCCAAGGTCAAAATCTAATTCTAAAGCTCCACCGCTAACCCAAACATGTGTTGATTGGTTGTGATTCTCAGATGATGTGGCTGATGATGCATCAATAATACTTGCAAGAGAAGCTGCTGTTGTTCTATTTGCAAAGGGTTCTGCGGACATGCTACTACCCAATGCTACAGATATATTTTGTTCATTAAGATAAATCGGTGCTGCATTAACTACACTTACAAAACTAATCAAAAAGATGATTGTAAAAGTGAATTTTATTATATTTTTATATAACACCTTAATACTCCTTCAATTAAAAATTAAAGATCAGGCAATAAATAAGCCTATACATACATATAAATCAATAAGATAAAAAAATAATCACTTTTAAAAACTGTCTAAATGTAAAAATAATTGACACTTGTGGTTAATTTTAAGGAATTTTATGTAAAAAACTTTACGCTATACATTTGTTTAATCGTTTCCATGCTCTGCACCACAGGGACGAAGAGTGTGGGAAGTATATCTAACTTAAATTTGTGCACATTCCTTAAATAATTTAAAACAGGGGAAAGTTACATAATATCAATGGCTATTAAAGGACTGGTGCCTGCAACAACAATATTGATTGCAGTAGTTTGCTTCAAAATTGACTTAATTCGTTCTTGAGATCTTGAGCATCACCTAAGACACTGATACCACCGGCTCCTAATAGTTTAATAAATTCATCAGTTTTAACACCCGCATATCGAGCCGCCTTACTTAGGGTAAGTATTTCCTCTTCATAAAGTTTTATTGCCAGTGATTTATGTACGCCAAGCATAATTAGTTGATCATCAAAAGGAATATTAAGTGTTAGCGGTGTGTCATTACGTGAGATAACACTCATTACGCCAGACTTGGCCTGATTTGCATAATCACCAATTCTTTCTCTTAAATCTTTGATACTGAAATATTGCATACTATTAGTTTATCTTGAATATTGTGTAATCAAACGATAGCATATAAAAATGAGGGTTTAATTCTACCGAATGGGAATCTACAATTATTGCTTCAATTTATTTCCTCTATTCTCTGCGAATAAATCCAATGCCTCTTGCAAGCAAATAAAATCAAAATGTTGCTCCAGCGTATCGGTAATTAGATTCATACCTTGTTCACGTATATCATTCAGATTTATCGCTAGTTGTTCCTTATATCCTGCCCAGTTTAATAGAGCATCACAGGCATCAGGTAAATCAAAAACACCATGTAAATAAGTACCTAAAACCAAATCATCTTTAGAAAATGCCCCTTCAGGTTTTCCATCTAGCGTCATAACTGGTTTTTTTAATGCATCACCTTGAGTCAATCCAGCATGTATTTCATAACCAGCAACAGGCGTTTTATCAATGGATAAAAAGCCACTTACCTTTTGCAAACATTTATTAGCTGACAGTGTTGTTTCCATATCCAAAAATCCCAAACCTGCTGAAGCTCCAGGTCTGCCTTCAATGCCTTCCGGATCATGAATCATACGGCCGAGCATTTGATAGCCCCCACATAAACCAATTAGTTTTCCGCCATAACGTAGATGTTTATTGATATAATCGCACCATCCCATTTGCTGAAGCCATTTAAGGTCTTCTCGTACTGATTTACTGCCAGGTAAAATGACTAAATCAGCGGCTAAACATTCAGCGGGGTCTTTAGTAAATTGAACAGATAGATCCGGATGTAAGCGTAAAGAATCAAAATCGGTATGGTTTGATATTCTTGGAAACAAAGGCACAATTATATGAAAAGCTTTTTTTT
>CAZZML010000570.1:0-2328 GCA_964654735.1 uncultured Roseivirgaceae bacterium
ACTGAATGACATCATATTATGGCTTGTAATAGATTTTCCTTGCGGATTTAAGGTTTTAGATGAATAATCTTCTACCGATAGTAGCAACCAAACTTTGTGGCATAGCTCTAACACTAAGTTTTATAAAGAAATACAAAGGCTCACAGAGAAAATAAGAATAAATGAAAAAAGGAAAAATCCACCTTATTCCCTCTGTAATTTCTCCAGATACAACAAATCAAGTACTGTCTCAACAGGTATTTGAAGTAGTTAAGGACACCACTATATTTTTAGCCGAAACCATAAGAGAATCTAGGCGATTTATCAGTAGCCTTAAATTAGGCATTGATATTTCTTCTCTGCAATTTGAAAAAGTTGATAAGGATACTGCGGATATAGAAACAGAAAAGTATTTAGCACCAGCACTAAAAGGCAAAAATATAGGGGTGCTTTCTGATGCAGGTTGCCCGGGTGTGGCCGACCCCGGAGCTCAAGTAGCACGGATAGCACATAAATTAGGTCTGCAAGTTGTT
Source organism: uncultured Roseivirgaceae bacterium (assembly GCA_964654735.1). Lineage (GTDB taxonomy): Bacteria > Bacteroidota > Bacteroidia > Cytophagales > Cyclobacteriaceae > JAKISE01. The sequence continues at coordinate 513 of CAZZML010000570.1, forward strand.
CCATTGGTAGGGCCATCTTCCCTGCTCCTAGCTTTAATGGCTTCGGGAATGAATGGACAATCTTTTGCATTTAATGGATACCTGCCCATTGATGCAAAAGAAGCAGCACAAAAGATTAAACAATTTGAAAAAACCTCTCGAAGTCAAAATCAAACACAACTTTTTATCGAAACTCCTTATCGTTCTGATCGCACTTTCGATATTTTATTAAAAAACTTGCATCCGAATAGCCTATTATGTGTATCCAAGGACATTACTGGACACAAGGAATTCATCAAAACGCTATCTGTAAGCCAATGGAAAAGTCAAAAATTAACCATTGGAAAAGAACCAGCGGTTTTTCTGTTTTTAGCTCCCTAAATATTTTCAATTAACTACATTTGTCGATTCAAATTAATACAAAGAATTAATGTCATACTTATTTACATCTGAGTCTGTTTCTGAAGGCCATCCAGATAAAGTTGCCGATCAAATTTCAGATGCATTAATCGATTACTTTTTAGCTTTTGATCCGCAATCTAAAGTGGCTTGTGAAACCTTAGTAACTACCGGACAGGTTATATTGGCTGGTGAAGTAAATACAAATACCTATTTAGATGTGCAGACTATTGCTCGCGAGGTTATCGCAAGAATTGGCTATACCAAAAGCGAGTATATGTTCGAGGCGCATTCTTGTGGTATTCTATCTGCTATCCACGAACAATCTTCAGAAATTAATCAAGGAGTTGATCGCAAAGCCGAAGGTGATTTTGAATCGAAAGCAAATGCACAAGGGGCTGGTGACCAAGGGATGATGTTTGGTTATGCCACCAAAGAAACTGAAAATTATATGCCTCTGGCATTAGACCTTTCTCATAAAATTCTTCAAGAATTGGCTAAGGTAAGAAGGGCTGGAGATAAAATAAACTACCTTCGGCCTGATGCAAAATCGCAGGTTACCATAGAATATACCGATGATAATAAACCGATTAGAATAGATACCATTGTAGTATCTACACAGCACGATGACTTTGCTCCTGACGAAGAAATGTTGGCTACTATAAAGAGTGATATTATTGAATATGTAATTCCAAATGTAAAAGCGCAATTGAGTCCTGAAATTCAGGCTTTATTTGATGATAAAATTTTATACCATATTAACCCAACAGGAAAATTTGTAATTGGTGGTCCACACGGAGATACTGGACTAACAGGTCGTAAAATTATTGTGGATACATACGGAGGAAAAGGTGGACATGGTGGTGGAGCATTTAGTGGTAAAGATCCAAGCAAAGTGGATAGAAGTGCCGCTTATGCAACAAGGCATATGGCAAAAAATTTAGTGGCCTCTGGGGTTTGTGATGAGGCTTTAGTGCAAATTTCGTATGCCATTGGTGTTGCTAAACCTTGTGGGCTTTTTGTTGAAACCTATGGAACTTCTAAGGTAAAAGATGCAAACGGAAATAAACTTTCTGATGGCGAAATAGCTAGAAAATTAGAATCCATTTTTGATATGAGGCCTTATGCTATCGAGCAGAGGCTCAAATTGAGAAACCCTATTTATTCAGAAACTGCTGCTTACGGGCATATGGGAAGAGAGCCAAAAGTAATTACCAAAACGTTTGAGAATGCTGGCCAAAAAACTGAGCTGGAAGTTGAGTTATTTACTTGGGAAAAACTTGATTATGTAGATGAAATTAAGAAAGTATTTAATTTATAAAAAAAGACCCTAAACTACCTTTTTTATATCCAATTTGTCATTATCTAATACTATCATCCGAATAATTAAAATTTGACCTAAAAAAGGTAGTTTATGATGAATTTAAAGCGATTTTTA
>CAZZML010000571.1:0-2323 GCA_964654735.1 uncultured Roseivirgaceae bacterium
TTAATTCATTGCTATTATGTAAATCAAACCCAACTCCATCGTCTTCAATGGTTAATATTGCAATATCTGGGTAGCACATTAACTGAATAGTAACATTTTTTGCTTGGGCATGCTTTATAATATTATTAATGGCTTCTTGCGTAATTCTATACAAGCCAAGTTCTGCCGATTTATCAAGCCTGTTTTTATTATAATTGGTATAGAAATTGAATTTAGTATCAGTTGCTCCTTTAAGCGTTTCAATCATATTTTCTACCGCCAAAGAATAGCCAAAATCGCTTAAAGTTGATGGCATTAAATTATGAGCAATATTCCTGCTTTCATTCACAGCCTGATTAATTAAGGTGTTTAAATTCTTGAATCGCTCTTGCTGCTTTTTCCCCAATTGTGAAACCTCTTGGTTTACCTTATCCATGTTTAAAGCTATTGCAGAAAGTGTTTGCCCTAAGGAATCATGTACTTCTTTTGAGATTCTGGTTCGCTCCCTGTCTTCGGTATTCATTATGGTGGCAATAATCTTCTGCTCTGTTCCTTTTACGTTTAGCATATTGCCTAGGAGTTCTCCCAGCGTATCTATTAAGTTTCGTTCTTCAAACGAAAAAGGCCCCTCGTTCAAAGAGGGCTTCTGCTCCTTATAATAAACAGCTAAAGCCCCTTTATTGCCATCGCCCATAATAATTGGTGCCTCAATTTTCCACTCTGTTTCCTCAAATCCAGCAGACATGAAATTACCAAAACTACAAGAAATTTTAGCACATGCTATTTCTGGGTAAAACCAAGATAATGGAACAAGATCAACCGCTTTTTGAAGTATTTCTTCGATAGAGTTATGTGTGTCAGAGGTAAGTTTAGATACATCATACAGGCAATTTAACTCTTTATTCCGTTCAGCTAAATGGGACATTAACTCTTGTCGTTGCTTAAAAGCAGTTTTACGCTCTGTAATATCTCTGGCAAACCCACAGATATAAGGAATCCCTTCAAACTCAAAATAATCCAAGCTTATCTCCACAGGCAAGCACTCTCCCGATTTTTTGAGTAACTCACTTTCAAATCTTAAGTTAGAGTGTTTTTCATCTGCAAGTTGTAATAACTCTAAAAACTCAGATTTCTTACTATTAGGCACTAAGAAGCCTGGCTCAAGAGATAAAATTTCTTCTTCTGTATAACCGAGTACATCCACTGCTTTTTTATTTACACGTATAATGCCTAAGCCTGGCTTGCTCCAAAATGCCAAATCGCTGGAAGCCTCAATGGTATTTAAGGCTAGCCTTGCTTCATGTTCCGATGCCCGCAATACTTTATTGGTTTCTTTTAACTCTTTAGTTGTACGCCCTACCTGGTACCTTAAAAGCAAACTAGCGATTATTAAAAAACCCACAATAAGTACTAATGAAAGAACAACTTGCCACAGCCATTTAGGAATAATTTCTACTGGCACACCGATAAAATACTCCTCTTTTAAATCGTAGTATAAAGAATTTTTATCACTAATCTGTAATCGCACTTCTTTATCAATCGCTTTCTTTATTAATTCATTATCCGCACTTTTTTTCGAAATTCCATACCGTAAGCTTAAATGCGAAATCATTATTTGACTTTTGGTAACATCAAAATTATGAGCATTAAAATCTCCAAACACCTTTGAAACTAAAGCGGCATCAACAATATTACTTTCAACAAACCGCATCGCTTCCGCATACGATTCAACCTTATAAATATTTATATCAAGCCCTAATTCTTTACCTAGGTCAATCAAGCCTGTGCCTCCGTTTTCACAAAAATAATCTCCATCTAAGCTAGCAACTCTTAACTCATCAAGGTCTTCTATGTCATTTATCGGTTCTTCTCTTGAGCGAGAATAATAGACTTCTGCCCAAGTGGAAATAATGGAGGTTTCATTAAAGTTAAAGATAGAATCTCGAGCTGTTGAATGACCCAAATCGGGTAAAATGTCAATTGTATTTTCTTTAAGCATTTCTTTACAATCATGAAATGCACAAGGGTAATATTCTAACTCCCAACCGTTTTCTGCGGCCACATGTTCTAATAACTCAATAAAAAAGCCTTCGGCTTTCCCATTCTCGCTCATATAAACCATAGGAGGGTTCTCAAATACTCCAATTTTATAGGTTTGAGCAAAAAGTGAGAATGACATCAACATCACTAAAAGTGAAACTATTATTTTCCTGACCAAATCTTAATTTTTTGTAAATACAAAATAAAGTTAACACTCCATTGTGTTAATTCTATGTAATTCTAATTCTTCTATTACCTTAAATCCGCAAGGAACTTTGTGATGAAAGCCATAAGATGTTGTTAG
>CAZZML010000572.1:0-2316 GCA_964654735.1 uncultured Roseivirgaceae bacterium
AATTCATCATAAACTACCTTTTTTAGGTCAAATTTTAATTATTCGGATGATAGTAATTTTCAATTAATAATAAATGACTTTTGAGACCAGAATTAAAGTCTTATGTCAATATCTAAAGTCTTTAGTCTTGTTGTGTCTTATGTCTAAAATCTAACATCTCTAATTCTCCTCAAATTTTATCCATATTGGACTATCAAACTTAAGCCCCAGCAACTGAGATGCATCTCCATTTCTAATACCAATTTCGAGCAACCCCTGATGATTAAAATATAAAAACCAATCGCCAGGCTCTACTTCGTTGCTTTGGTTGTGCAGTGCGTAGGCTTCTTGTCGCCCGAACTTAATAATATATTTACGTCCTTTTACAATATCGTTAAAAACGGTTTTTCTAATATTAGTAATTAAATTTCCGTAGTAATCAATCTTTATAATAGTGCCTGCAATTTCTTTCATAGTAGCACGCACACTTCTGCCTATGAGTCGCTTATAATTTTCTATTTTTTTGCCAAGAGTCTCTAAAGGAGTCCCAGTAGCTAGTTTGGCTGCATTTTCTGCCAACACATCTCTAGCAGGGAAAGTACTCTTTTCTTCATAGCTTAATTGCACTACTGTTACATCTTCCTCTTGTGTTAATAGGCTTAAAAGCCCGTTATTAGTTCCCACAAAAAAATGCTCATTAAAGGTTAAAGCAATATAAACATCACCTTTAGTGCCTACTGAATCTATGGCTGCTAAATGTACGCTTCCTTTAGGAAATTGATTATAGGCACTGCCCAATAAAAATGCACCATCGGCTAGGTTCGAAGGCTCTACTTCGTGGCTTACATCTATAATGGTAAGGGTTGGGTCGTACGTAAGTATTTTAGCTTTTACAATAGCTACATAGGCATCTTTGTGTCCGAAATCGGATGTAAATGTGATGATGGCCATAGGTTTATTACGACAAGAATTATTGGGTTTTATTATGTAAACAAATCTTTTTTTACAAAAGGAGTTACTATGGGTTAAAATTTTAGTTGCCTTTTTAGGTGTTGATGCAATAACATCAATTGATTAAAAGTAACGAAAATGTGGCCATAAGTCCCGAAAACTTTTGGGATTAATTATGAGTTGTTTTCATATAGAAACCATAGTTTTGTTTGAGGCAAAAGTACATCTTTGCATTTTAAATTGTCAACCCATAAAGCAATACACTTGGTAGAAAAACTGATTTCATTAGAAAATATTTCATTGCCTGACTTTTTAGGGGTCGAAAACAAAAATATGGACCTCTTAAAAATTAAGTTTCCAAAGAGTAAAATAATTTCAAGAGGAGAGGAAATAAAGCTAAAAGGAAACACTAGAGACCTTATTAAAATTAGTGAGGTGGTTAATAATTTGATTCAGCATTACCACAAACATGGTAAGGTAGATGAAGAGGCTGTAAATATCTATTTGGCGGAGGAAGAATCTCATCATTTATCAGATTCTGCAATAATACCGTTGGTATTTGGTACGAGTGGTAATGCCATTAAGCCCAAAACCGTTAATCAAAAAAAACTTATTGATTTGGTGTATGCCAACGATTTAGTTTTTGCTCTGGGCCCAGCAGGTACAGGTAAAACCTACATTTCAGTGGCATTGGCTGTCCGTGCTTTAAAGAATAAAGAAGTAAAAAAAATTATTATTACACGACCAGCGGTAGAAGCAGGGGAAAGTCTTGGGTTTTTACCAGGAGATTTAAAAGACAAAGTTGACCCTTATTTACGCCCCATTTACGATGCCTTGGATGATATGATTCCTAAAGAAAAGCTTAAGTATTATATGGATCATGGTGTTATTGAAATTGCTCCTTTGGCCTATATGCGTGGTAGAACCTTGCACAAAGCATTTATTTTATTAGACGAAGCGCAAAATACTACCCCAATGCAAATTAAAATGTTTTTAACTCGTATGGGGCCGGAGTCGAAAGTAATTATTACAGGTGATACCAGCCAAATTGATTTGCCTAAACATCAGAGTTCTGGTTTAGTGGAGAGTATAAATATCTTAAAAGGAATTAAGGGCATAGGCCTTATTCATTTAGAAGGCAAAGATGTTGTTCGCCATAAATTGGTAAAGGAAATTATTGAGGCGTATGAGAAGAAGGGATAAATTCTTTGGTTTTTTAACTTGTAGTTTTTTTTATAACACTTATTTTTTGTAAAAGAATAACGTGAAATCATTACTTGTTATTGTATTTCTTTTTTACTCATCCATAGGTTTAGCACAAGATGCTAAGCCTAAGAATGAAAACTTTAAGAAAAACTCTATTAGGGTTGGTCCAATGTCTTTTAT
>CAZZML010000573.1:0-2307 GCA_964654735.1 uncultured Roseivirgaceae bacterium
CAAACTTAAAATTCTCTTTGTATTTTTCATTATTATCAAAAACTTATCGGTTATTGCTCAATCTAGGTAAGAGGCATATTTTGCCTGCCGATATTCTAAAGGTGTACATTTTTCGTGATGCTTAAATACAGTAGAAAAGTACTGACTGGTACTAAAACCACACCTATAGGCCACATCTACAATACTAATATTGGGGTTTTCTGTCAGTAGTTTTTTCGACATTTCCAGGCGCTTCATTGCCAAGTAACGCATGGGTGTTGAGTTTGTTAACTGCTTGCAGTGGTAGGTAAACCGTGTAAGCCCTACTCCGGCAGATTCGGCCATTTGCTCAATAGTCCAGGATTCGGGAAGGTTGTTTTCCAACTCGTTAAGAAAATGGCGTACACTTCTTGAGCTATCTGTAAGTGCTTCATTTAAAACTACTTCATCTGTATCTAACAGCTCTAAAAGCAAAATTAAAAGTTCGTTAACCAAAAGCCTTATTTTAGAAGAGTTGCTTCCATTTTTATCAGTATCTACTGCTTCGCCAATTTGAAAAAAACAAGCACTAATTTTTTTATTAGCCTTCCACAGCCATTTATCATTTTGCCTTAAAATTTTTGTAAGGCGCACCAAGTCTTTTTGGGTTAGTAATATCCACTCAGGCCAAACCCAGTTTTGATGTGGCCTTCGGTTTTCTAAATCAATGATTACCCAATAAAACTTACCCATACCAATAGTTGGATTGCCCACTTTGTGCTTTTCCCAGGGACGTGTAATTGTTAAATGGTTAGGCAATAATGTAGTTTCCTGCCCGCCTTCCTGTGCATAGGGGATGCTGCCTGAAGCTAAAAAATGAAATTCAATACCTTCATTCCTGTGCCAGTCTAAGCCCCAATCTTGTGGTTCGTTAGCGTCCCAGTAGCCAACGGAGTTTAACCCCAGCGTATCTTTTGTTAAACGGTCGCCCGGATAAGTGTACCTTGCAAGCGCTTTAAACTTTAATTTTTTTCGGGCAACTGCATCAACTAAAGGCAAACAAGTGTCGGCATGATATACTATACCTTTGGCAATATAGGGCTCTATTTTTTGTGCAGATGTTTTCACTGAAATAATTTGAACATTATTATATTGCTAAATAAGTACTTTGCGAATGAATAAGGAGATAATTATTGAAAAAAAATAGAAATCATAATTTCATTATTACCTTAAATCTGTGAGCTATTGAAAAACAACAAGGTAATTCTCCTAAGATTTGCTTAATTGAGTCTTGCATAATATGCAGTATGTTGCTAACGCTCAAAATAAACCGTTGGAGGGTTATACAGAACATAATTGATGGAAACACAGCATACGATGCAATAATGACAGGTATTATTACAGGCAGTTGGGTAGCAAACCATGCTGCAGAGCAGTTTAAAAAGATGAAACAAGCATAAAAAATAGCCGGAGCTTTGTTAATTATGAAATATTATATCAAATTCTTTTTTTTTGCTGCAATTATTCCGGCTTTTATTAATTGTAAATCAACCCAAAAAAAAGAAGCGCATGCAAATGAGTGGGTTCAATTATTTAATGGAGTAGATTTAACTAACTGGCAAATAAAAATTAAAGGTTATCCGCTGGGTGAAAATATTTGCAATACTTTTAGAGTGGAAAATGGAGCCCTTCAGGTTAATTATGACAGGTATAATGAGTTTGATAAAACATTTGGGCATATTTTTTACAAAACCCCTTACTCCAGTTACATATTAAAGCTTCAATATCGTTTTATTGGCAACCAGATAAAAGGAGGCGAAGGATGGGCCGAAAGAAATAGTGGCGTAATGATTCACTCTCAGTCGCCCCAAAGCATGAACATAGACCAAGACTTTCCTGTTTCTATTGAAGTACAATTATTAGGAGGATTAAATAAAGGCGAAAAACGCTCTACAGCCAATTTATGTACACCTGGCACGCATGTACTAATGAGTGATACATTAGTAACAACTCATTGCATACCCTCTACCTCTAAAACTTATTATGGAAACCAATGGGTAGATTTAGAAATATTGGTGTTAGCAGACTCCTTAATTTCGCATAAAGTAAATGGAGAAACAGTTATTTCTTATTCAAAACCCCAAATTGGAGGCGAGTATAATACATTAAAAGATAAAAAAGGAGAACCTTTAAAAGAAGGCTATATTGCGTTGCAGAACGAAAGCCACCCCGTTGAGTTTAAGAATATATATGTGAAGGCATTAGAGTAATTTAGTTGGAATTGCAAAAGCTATTTCAATGTCGTTTAGTTAAGCCACGAACGTCATTGCGAGAGCGGATCCGATAGCT
>CAZZML010000574.1:0-2303 GCA_964654735.1 uncultured Roseivirgaceae bacterium
AACTTAGCCGTTTTCTTCTACAAAAGCTAAATCTATAGTTCTTCGATTAATGTTGGTATCGATTACTTCTACTACCACTTTATCTCCCAGATTTAGCATTTTTTTGTTTCGCTTACCAATAATCCTATAATTGTCTTCATCAAATTCGTAAAAATCATCTGTCATTTCGCTCATGCGAACCATACCTTCGCATTTAGTTTCGGTAATTTCCACAAAAATGCCCCATTCGGTTAAGCCTGTAATTACACCATCGTAGGGTTTTTTTTCTGCATTTTGCATAAACTCAACTTGCTTATATTTGATAGAAGCTCGTTCTGCTTCAGCCGCTCTTTTTTCCATATCAGAACTATGAAGGCAAAGTTCTTCGTAATCATCTTCATTTACAGATTTTCCTCCATCGAGGTAATGCTGCAAAAGTCGGTGTACCATCATATCGGGGTAGCGCCTAATGGGCGATGTAAAATGGGTGTAATGTGTAAATGCCAATCCAAAATGCCCGTTAGGCTCTGTGGTGTATTTGGCTTTGGCCATAGAACGAATCGCTAATGATTGTAACACATTTTCTTCAGGTTTACCTTCAATATCAGCAATAAGAGAGTTGATGGAGTTTGATATTCGATTTCCTTCTACATCTATTTCGTGACCAAATCGCTTGGCAAACGTGGCAAATGTGTTTATTTTTTCAGGGTCAGGGTTGTCATGTGTTCGGTACACAAACGTGTCCCTTTCTTTTCCTTTGTGGAGGTCGAACACATATTGCGCTACCCTTTTGTTAGCTAGAAGCATAAACTCTTCAACCAACTTGTGGGCATCAACACGCACTTTAGGCACTACTCTTAACGGAGTTCCGTCTTCGGCTAATTCAAACCGAACTTCGGTAGTTTCAAAATTAATAGCTCCTCTTTTCGAACGCTCAACTTTTAATGTTTTGGCAAGTGTATTAAGTGCATTTAATTCATCTGCAAAGTCTCCTTTTTTAGTTTCAATTCCTTGTTGAGCTTCTTCATAGGTAAACCTTCGGTTGGAATGGATCACCGTTCGCCCAAACCATTCTTTAACAATTTGCGCCTCTTGAGTTAACTCAAACACGGCCGAAAAGGTAAACTTATCTTCATTAGGCCTAAGTGAACAAAGTCCATTTGAAATATGCTCGGGTAGCATAGGAATGGTACGATCTACCAAATAAACAGAGGTGGCTCTTTTTACAGCTTCTTCTTCTAAGGCTGTTTTAGGTCGCACATAATGCGTTACATCGGCAATATGTATTCCTATCTCTACATTGCCATTCTTTAATGGCTTGTAGGAAATGGCATCATCAAAATCTTTGGCATCGAGCGGGTCAATGGTAAAGGTGGTTACCGACCTAAAGTCTTTTCTCCTTTTTATTTCTTCAGCCGGCAGTTTATCATTGAGCTTATTGGCCTCATTTTCCACCTTGTTTGGAAACTCAAAAGGCAAACCAAACTCAGCCATGATGGAGTGCATTTCTGCCTCGTGTTTGCCGGCAGGTCCTAATACACGAATCACTTCGCCCTCAGGGTTTTGACCATGACTAGGCCATTTATTTATTTTTATAATAACCTTATCCTTATGGCTGGCATCCATCACTTTATTTAGCGGGATGAATACATCAATGTGGATTTTACGGTTATCAGGCACCACAAAGGCATAACGAGTTGAAAATTCAATCTTTCCTACCAACTCCGAAGCCTTTCTGGAAATGATTTTTTCTACTTGGCCTTCAGGTCGTTTACCGTGCTTCTTTGGGAAAACCATTACTTCAACAGTATCCCCATCCATGGCTTGTTTTAACAAATTCGTTTTTACCCACACATCTCCGTGTTCGGAATCTGTTACAACATAGGCGAAACGAGCGTTTACATGGTCAACAATTCCTTTTACAGTTTCTGCCTTTTTAAGGCTTTTATAACTGTTTCTTAGTTTTTCAACTTTTCCTTCTTGTGCCAACATCTCCAAAATCGGCAAAACCGATGCTTTGGAAGATGAATCGCGAATGTTTAATCGTTTAATTAACTGTTTGCTTGAAAATGCCTTGCTGATATTACAATCTAGGTAATCAAGGACTTTTGCTTTTATTATTTTTGGGTCAAATTTTCTTTTTCCTCCAATTCGAGGAGACCCCCCACCAGAAAGACGGGCAGGTTTTCTATTTCGTTTTTTACTCATAATTATGTTTCAAAAATACAGAATATTTTATCGTCTATTCTGTTTATACCATATTCCCAAGAAACGCTTGCTTTATCACGCCCAAAGTTCAATATAAATGCTTTTGCAAGTTTGGG
>CAZZML010000575.1:0-2298 GCA_964654735.1 uncultured Roseivirgaceae bacterium
AAACCGGATTATTTTAAAATTATTAGTGGGCTTTCTGAATGGAAAAACTAACATTTTAAAAGATGATGTATATGTATAAAAAAATAATTGTTGCTTGTTTGGTTTTGCTTACAGTTACAGTAAAAGCTCAAAGCCAAAACTTTCCACACATTAAAACCTATGGTTTTGATTATATCCGCTTTAGCGATAATAATGGTGAATTTGTTGATAACTTAAAGTGGCTTGCTAATCGTCATGATTGGATTGTCGGCCCCAAAGCACTATGGCCTAGCCAGGGAGTTGATTACTTGGATGCATTAACATACAATACCATAAAAGAGGAAAACCCTGATGTAAAAATAATGAAATATCTTCCGTACCACAGTGTTGCGCCAATTACACAGATTTGGCTTGAAGACTGGGCTACTGCAAACGGATATAATCTGGAAGATTTGTACTACCATTACGATATCGATACACCGGTACGTATTGTAAATAGCGAATACTCATCGGGATCAGGAACTGTTGGAGTTGTTAATATAGAGCAAACAAGCCCGGCAATAATAGAGTTAACGCAACAGCACGACCTGCCGGCAGGGGCAAAACTGATAATTACCGACCTCGATGGCAGTACTCACCCCGTTGATGGCATCACCTATTTGGTATTGCCTATACAAGGCCAGCGGTATAAATACTACCTCTACACAAATACAGCTTCGCCACAGCCTGTAGATGGCACAGGTTTTCCGGTTTTTGCTGGAGATTGGGGTTATACAACTGCGGATGATGGAACAGTGGTAGTGCCGGGCTACCCAAATGGTTGGGCTCCCACTAAATTTGATTCGCGATTAAGAGTGCGGTGGAATCACGGATGGGTAGGTATAAACCCTTCATCGCAAACCTTTCGTAAGGCGTATCAGGCACTGGCACTCTATGTTATTACACTTGAAGGAACCAGTAACACTTTTGCTGATGGTTTATTCTTAGACACTTTTGAAGGGCTCGCTAACCAACTTGCAACCAGTTATACAAGTTTTATGGAAAACACAGTTGAGCTTAAAGATATAGGCACAAAAGAAGAAATTTACGCCAAGGTGCACGAAGATTTAGCAATATCAGCCAATGAATTAAGAAATTTCTTAGTTGAAAAAACCGGAAATCCAAGCTTTAGATTACATGCCAACCCTGCTGTTCCAAGGTATATATACAACACATTTAGTGATTTGTTTAATGAAAGCTATCGCAGTTACCTGATGGATTTATCTATAGAATACCTCGTAACAACAACAACTTCGGCAAATGAAATTGCTTATTTAAAGCAAATATATGATGATATGGATAATGGAAGGTTATTTTTTATCCGTAGCCAAACAAACTTTGCCCCGCCAACAATCATTCCTTTTGCATACACTCAATTTATTTTGGCAACGCATTATTTAATAAACCATGAAAATGCCCACTTTATGTATCATTATGGCAACGCTGGAAATTACGGTGGCTATCCTTATGGCAACCCAAAACCAACACATTGGTACCCTAATATGGAGGTTAATATTCGCCAGCCCGTAATACGCGAACAGGAAGACTATTGGGGAGAAACTAACACCAACCGTTTCTTTATATTCGCACAAGGTACAGATTACACAATCCTTGCCAGAGAATACAGTGATGCATTGGTATTGTCAAAATTTGCTCAGGTTGGAGGCTGGGCAAACATCGGCAATAACCCAACCACCCATGATTTAGGGCGCGAATACTATCCTTTACTGGCTGATAATACAAATGGCTCGGCCATTACAAGCATAACACTGGGAACAACTGAAGGAGCCATATTGCTTAAATCTCCAGTAGCGGTATTAGGCATTAATAAGCAACCGGAAAATAAAATTCAAACCTACCCCAACCCTGTAAAAGATATACTAACCATTAATTCGCTGGCACAACCCATTGAAAGTTATAAAATATATACGACAAAAGGGCAACTGGTATTATCAGATTCTTTGGTAAATAATAACCAGATAAATACAGCCTCTTTAACCTCTGGGGTTTACTTGTTAGAGTTTATATCTAACCGGGAAAAAGTAACAATAAAATTTATAAAAGAATAAGAGCAAAAGAGAACATATTATTTAATGTACACCATAATTAAACTACTTATGAAATACCTAAATCAAAAAAAACAACAACTATTATTGGCAATAGTAATCATACTTGTTTTTAGCTTTAAAAGCAGTGCACAACCCCCTTTGCTCGATCAATGGGAGAGTAATATGACAGAATGGGGCAATCATTGGGGAGTTTATCTGCAAACATACAACC
>CAZZML010000576.1:0-2275 GCA_964654735.1 uncultured Roseivirgaceae bacterium
TAATTGAGATAATTCCCCATAATTCATCTGGAGTATAAATAGGTAATTTTGCTTGTTTATAATCTTTGGTATTTCTTGTGACTAAACCACTTACACTACAACACTCTCCAGAATAATATTGAACAGCATCTTCAAAGTCTTTGAACTCCGAATTTATTGACAATTCAAGTACCTTTAAATTAACTTCTGATATATTGAATATGCTTAATAATTTTCGCACCTCAACTCTCGCTTTATTTCTGTTTGTTTCTTTTGATATTAAATAATCCAGAGTTGTAACAGTTGTTGCACATAAGAAACCTTCAATTTTTTTATTTTCTACTGCGCTAACAAGGTTTGCTGATAATTTAACAAAAGGTTCTCTATTTAATAGAACATCTAGGATAATATTTGTGTCAAATACTATCTTCAAAGGTATTTCTCTTCTAAATGTTTTTTATAATCCTTTTGATCAATACCACTAGAACCTAAAACCCCAATTAATGACTTGGTAACTGGGGATATTATTGGTTTGTCGGTTTGTTGCGTCAATATTTGAAAATAATCAGCTACAACCTGAGAAAGAGATTTATCATGTTCTTTTGCATAACCTTTAGCTTGCTGTATCAGTGAATCTTCTAATCGAAGTGTCAATTTTGTTTGCATAACAACACCTACAGACGTATTTAAATAAAATAACTATACGTCTATTATGTTTAACCAGCAACCTCTTTTTCCCATTTTGAACACACAGCGATTTTAAAGCATAACTCCCACATCACTTGACGTAAAAAGGGGCAGTTTTTTTGCAACGCAAAAAAAGTGCCCCTTTTTACGTCAAGTGATGTGATTGTTAGGTTTGATTTGCAAGTTAAAACTAAAGTCACTTGTATGTACACGTTTTCGAATATTTTATGGGAAGCTCATTTAAATATATATCTAAGCACTGTTGCACCAAACTAGACTTGTCTTTATATGGAAAGATAAGGCAAAGCAATCTAGCTAAATTGGCAATAATTTTGGTCTTTTTCTTTAATTCAGTTTTAATTTCACCACGAAAAGAAGGAAGAGTATTATTGTGGGCATACAATATAGTATTTCTTAACTTGGACAATTCCGTAAGATGCTTTTGAATCGTATCGACTCCTTTTTCTTCCGCATAATCTTTTAACTCTTGTTCAAATTTATACGAATTACTATCATCTTGCATAGCTTTTTGATTTAAAGGAGGCTCAGGTGTAAGCGTCATATTTTCTGGGAGTAAAAATCTAAGTTTTACTCTAGGCTTTTCGGATTCCTTAATAATATATAACTTAACTTTAATATCCGATGTTCTGGATGGATCAAGAAAATTCCAAACCGCTGTGCAAAATGGATATAACCCTTGTTTGTGAACATGGTTTTTGGGGTTTAGCCTTTTGGCATTAGTGTATCTAAGATTTCGTAACGCAATAAAAATCGCAGTTGCCATTTCTTCTTCAGCAGTAATAGCTCGAAACAAAGACATTTCTGCATCTATACCTGATAATTGCCATGCTTTTTCTAAATGGATATATGAGCTTATGGCACTGCATTTTACTATGCCAGTAGCCGTGTTTATGCAACCAAAAACTTGTTTATCAAACTCGCTGAAAGGGATATTTTCTATGTCCATGACTAAATTAGTAAACCTAACATTGTTATTAGATGAAACATTTCCGTGCTATAAAACAGAAATACTCGGTATATCCAGAAAATAGTAATTTCTGAAAATATCATCATTTTCCATTAAATTACCTATAAATTCGTTGGTATGTCTCTAATTTAACAAATTTTTATATATTTCCCTATCACTTCGTCCATAATTATTTGCGAAAATACAGAATTCTTAACCAAAAGTACCGAATTCGAGTATTCTGGGGACACAATACTTAATTCTTAGTGTTAAGCATCGTATCCCCAGAGCCCCAGTTATCCCTTCCATATACAAACTGACATAAATATTCTCTTAATATATCTATTTTGATTTCCATTTCCTAGGAGATAACAAAATTTAGACATTTGATAAAAATTAATTCAAACATGTCCCTGTATATACTTCGCGCGGTCACGAATGCGGAATTTATCACGTGCTGATTTTTGTCGAGAGCAAGGAACTGAAACAGCCGCATAGCAGGCTACGTAATTGTTTCAGTAACGCAGCTATCGGCAAAAACTCAGCTGTTAGAAATCCACAGTCGTGACCGTGCGAAGTATATCTACAACTTTATTTGATAATAACTCAGTAAGTTATTCCCTATATTCATGTCATAGTTCA
>CAZZML010000577.1:0-2272 GCA_964654735.1 uncultured Roseivirgaceae bacterium
TACATATTGCAACACACGGTTTTTTTGTGCAAGATGTAAAAGCAAATAATAATAAAGTATTTAGCGTGCCCTTAAATAATATTAATGAGAATGTTCTGCTAAGGTCAGGCTTGCTGCTGGCCAATGCAGGCAAAATGGATTTAAACGCAGGTGGCAATAATGGTGTGCTAACTGCATACGAAGCTATGAATTTGGACTTAACCAACACCGATTTAGTGGTACTTAGTGCCTGCGAAACCGGGCTGGGTGATATTATGTCGGGAGAGGGCGTTTATGGCTTGCAGCGTTCGTTCGAAGTAGCGGGTGCAAAAGCAGTGATTATGAGTTTATGGAAAGTGGATGATGACGCCACACAATTATTAATGACTAGTTTTTATAAAAACTGGGTTACGTCTAAAGACAAGTTGGAGTCTTTTAGAAAAGCGCAAAAATCATTGAAAGAAAAATATCCAGAACCTTATTATTGGGGAGCTTTTATTATGCAGGGGAAATGATTAGTTAAGTTGACAACCATAATGTTCAATAATTTGCTTAATTTCTAAATAGCTTCCAATTCCGTCCTCACAAATGCCATTAGCTCTTTAATATAAACACGACTAAAATCGAATTTAATGTTAGCGGCTTTGTATATTTCAGGAATTGATTTGGTATAGCCTAATTCTAGTGCTGCCTTATATCCAGCTAACCCTTTTGCTTTGTCCTTTTTATAATTTTTCCATACCGCAATGGCTCCTAACTGTGCCATTCCGTACTCAATATAATAAAAAGGCACTTCGTAGAGGTGAAGTTGCTTTTGCCATAAACAACTTTTGTTTACACCCAATCCATCCCAATTGGTAATGCTATCGGTAAAAGAAGCAAAAATGTTTAGCCATGCTTGTTTACGTTCTTCCTGCGTGTGATTTGGGTGTTCGTAAATCCAATGTTGATATTTATCAATAGTGGCTACCCAAGGCAGTGTTTCGATGAGTTGCTCCAGATGCTCGCGTTTGGCTCTTTTTAGATCTTCTTCCGTATCGAAGAATTCACCCCAAGTATCCATGCTAATTAACTCCATACTCATAGAAGCCAATTCGGCCACCTCCGAAGGCGTATTTTTAAAGTCATTTAGTTCCAATTTATCAGCTAAGAAGGCGTGCACCGCATGGCCACCTTCGTGCATAAGGGTAACCATATCGCGCAAGGTGGAAGTGGCATTCATAAATATAAATGGCACCCCAGATTCTGCCAACGGGTAATTATACCCACCCGGTGCTTTGCCTTTTCTCGACTCCAAATCTAAATGCCCCATTTTATCCATTATTGATAGACACTCACCAAAATATGGGTCGATTCGACTGAAACAGGCAATGCTTTTTTGCAGCAAGTCTTCGCCCGATTCAAATGCCTTTAGTGCAGGTTTACCTTCCGAATCAACGGCTTTATCCCAAGGCTTTAACATATCAACACCTAATGTCGTTTTGCGATTCTTAGCCATTTCATTAAGCATTGGTACTACTTCATGTTCGATAGAATCGTGCATAGCAAAGCAATCTTTAGCG
Organism: uncultured Roseivirgaceae bacterium; assembly: GCA_964654735.1. Classification (GTDB taxonomy): domain Bacteria; phylum Bacteroidota; class Bacteroidia; order Cytophagales; family Cyclobacteriaceae; genus JAKISE01. Next base: position 1,542 of record CAZZML010000577.1, read on the forward strand.
GTGTAATCAAACCTGCCCATGGCTTTAAACTTATAATCACGGTAGTTTTCGAACCCTGCATTTATGGCTATTTTATGTCGTACTGCAATGAGTTTATCAAATAAATCATCAAGGGTTTCTTTGTCCTTTAGCCTTCTATCTGCCATTAAACGATACACCTTTTCCCGATGAGTACGATCTGTAGATTGCAGCTCAACTCCTGCTTGTTGCATCGTTAATTCCTCTCCATCTAACTCAATTGACATTGCCCCATTCAACTGTCCGAATTTTTGAGACTCGGTTTGCATATCTGTAAACAACGGAATATTCTCCTCTCTAAACAGGTCAATTTCTTTCTGAATCTCTCGAATCATTATGTTATAGCCTTCTTCTTTTCGAAGTTCCTTTAAAAAAGGTATTTCAATCGCCTTTTTATTAAGCGCATCTGATATGGGTGCGATTTGCGGTTGAATATTCTGCACAAAATCATTAAAATAATCTCTTATGGATTCATTTTCTGTATCACATGTCATTTTAATATAACGCCAGGCCATATCCTCTGAAACTACGGCACCTAATTCGCTGTTATCTTTAAACCATTGAATAAGCTCTTCTTTTGAGTTTATTTTTCTTGATAATAAGGTATCGAAATAGGGCTTTAGGGCTTCCCAAGTTGTTACTTTAAAAGTGGTTGGAAGAAAGTTTCTTTTCATGAAATGAGATGTTAGATGTTAGACAAAAGATGTTAGACA
>CAZZML010000578.1:0-2266 GCA_964654735.1 uncultured Roseivirgaceae bacterium
CAGTAGAAAGTGGAGATAACGCTGGCAAAAAAATGTGGGTAGATGATATAGGCGGTTCACGCCCTAATTGGAATGATACCGGTGGCACGGGTTATTCAACGCTACGCTACGAAAGTATAAAAAAAGGAGCACCTGCCCCGGTGCTAAATTTGTTAATTGCCCCCTTATATGCCTGGGTATATAAACAAACCGGTGAATCGGACTATATAGAAATAGGAGATAAACTTTGGGAATCTGGCATTGCATTATCAAATACAGGCTGGAATACTAAAATTTTTAACCAAAACTACCGCTGGAGCTTTAAGTATGTGGAGTGGAGAAAAGAAGGAGATGCAATATTAAGTGTTGATGATGAAGATAAAAATGAAATTCAGACCTACCCCAACCCTGTAAAAGATAAACTAAGCATTAATTCGTTGACACAACCCATTGAAAGCTATAAAATATTTACTGTAAAAGGGCAACTGGTGCAATCAGACTCATTGGTAAATAATAACCAGATAAATACAGCCTCTTTAACCTCCGGAGTTTACTTGTTAGAGTTTATAGCTAACGGGGAAAAAGTTGCTGTAAAATTTATAAAAGAATAATCTAAAATGACACTGATTTATTCTATTGTGGTCGTTGAAAATAAATTATAAACACATGAAAAACCTATGCTACCTGTCATTTTTACTTCTGTTTGCCTGTACAGCTAAAGTTGAAGAAAAAACAGTTGCACAAAGACCCAATATCCTGTTTATAATGACAGATGACCACGCTAAAAAGGCGATGAGCATCTACGATAGCTCATTAATAAAAACACCTAATTTAGACAGGATAGGGAACGAAGGAATAGTTTTTAACCGATCTTATGTAACCAATTCAATTTGTGGGCCAAGCCGAGCCGTCTTTCTCACGGGCAAATACAGCCATGTGAACGGATTTATTGATAACTCGAGCAGGTTTGATGGTTCGCAAATGACTTATCCTAAAATATTACAAAAACATGGGTATTACACTTCGGTTATAGGTAAATGGCATCTGAAAAGCGTGCCACAAGGTTTCGATTATTGGAACGTACTTATTGGCCAGGGGCAATATTACAACCCTAATCTGATAAATATGGGGGATACAATACAACATACAGGTTATGCTACCAATATTATTACTGACCTTGCTATTGAGGCATTGGAAAACAGGATTCCCAAAGACAAACCCTTTTGCCTTATGGTACAACAAAAAGCCCCACATCGAAGTTGGATGCCAGATACAACCCATTTATCAGGAGAGCAGGTTTACCCCTTGCCCGATAATTTTTACGATAATTACGACAACCGCATGGCAGCAGCAGCGCAAGACCAAGCCATTGACAACATGTTTATATCTCAGGATTTAAAGTTAGACCCTGCCCGTGTGGTAGAAACAGGCTCTGGCGGAGCACCCGAGAAATTAGATATTATGGCAGAGTGGAAAGCGAACCTTAACCGCCTAAACGAGCAACAGCTAAAAGCCTGGAACTCCTATTACATGCCTTTAAGCGATAGTTTCTTTTCTGCCAATTTAACCGGTAAGGAACTTACAGAATGGAAATACCAGCGGTATATGAACGACTACCTTAAATGCATGCAGTCGGTGGATGATAATGTAGGCCGCCTATTAAATTATTTAGAAGAAAAAGGCTTGCTGGATAACACATTAATAGTTTACACCTCTGACCAGGGATTTTACCTGGGAGAGCACGGGTGGTACGACAAACGGTTTATGTACGAAGAATCATTTGGCATGCCTTTGGTGATGCGTTACCCTAAAGTAATAAAACCCGGAACCGTAAATAACGACTTGGTACTTAACCTGGATTTTGCCCCTACAATACTGGATTTGTTAGGTATTAAAACCAACGAACCGTTTCAGGGAAAATCACTGATACCCTTAATGGCAGGAGAAAAGGTGAAAAAGTGGCGGGAAGGAATTTACTACCATTATTACGAATACCCACATGGCTGGCATAGCGTAAAGCGGCATTATGGAGTAAGAACAGAGCGTTATAAACTCATCCATTTTTATAATGATATAGATACTTGGGAGCTTTTCGATCTTAAAAATGACCCTGCTGAAATGCACAATATATATAATGATGCCGACCCAACACTGATTGCGGGTTTAAAAACACTGTTAGGTAAGCTTCAGAAAGAATATGGAGATACTATTGCGAAGGATAAACTCAATAGTTAGTGTCTGATTCAGAAAGTCATCTTGTTACAAGGGTAAAAAGAGTATTAATTGT
>CAZZML010000579.1:0-2264 GCA_964654735.1 uncultured Roseivirgaceae bacterium
TAGCCTTTTTTAATATTTATGATCGATTCTGTATTAATCTAAGTCATCTTCTCTAGACACGCCAGTTCCATAATCTGCATCAAAAACATAAATGGTTCCAGGATACACATAAATTCTTTCTTCTCTATCTTGCTCATCAATGGTTGGTCCCTCATAATTATTTCTATTTAATTCGTAAAAGGTGTCAGGATATCCAGATCCCCCTGTTAGAGTATAATCTCCATTAAAAAAAGCTCCACTTACGCTTGTATAACCATTAGCGTCCAAGTCAACTACTAGCGTGGCTCCAGACCCTCCTAGTAGCGAGGTAAATGAAATGGTAACTAACCCATCAGCATCCCCTGTGTAATCACCTCCGTTACTAAAACCAAGGTCGTCAATAACACCATCCGTTGTGTATACGGCACTAATAACAGCATTAGTTCCACCAGATGGTGCATCTTCTGCTAGGCCATACATTGGAAGAATGTCAAAATCAGGAAAATTGTTGTAATTTTTTCTATTACCGTCATACATCATAAAAATCGTAGGATATTCATAAACGGCAGGAAGCACCTCTGGGAAATCGCCTGTTTCCGTACCTAATCTATTATATACAATTGTTTGGTTTAACTCCAAATCAGGAAATCTTATCTCTACACGTGTACTACTGCTATTAGCTTTAGTTGGGATATCAATTGAATACCTTCCTTCGGCATCAGTTGTGGTAGTAAATACTTCATCACCAGAGCTCAAATCTACTATCAAATTTAACTCTATGCCAGCAGCATATTCGGTTACATCATTTGTTAAGTCCAATTCAATTTCTACCCGACCCTTTACGGTAGCCACATTATCACCTGTTAATGAGTATATGCCAACTTGTAAGGTCTCCTGGCCTTGTCTAAAATTAGTAGAATATATCTCGTCATTACGAGAATAGCTTGTAAAATTATCCGCTGTAACCTTAAGGATGTAACCCCCTATTTTAGCTTTTGGAAATAAAGCAACACCTGTTTCATCTGTTGTTACGGTTCTGGTTTCGATACCCTGTATAAATGTAACTGTGGCTCCTGCTACAGCAGAATCAGCTTCGGTCCCTGCGTCATACACATAAATCGCCATGTCAATTTGTTGTTGAGCGTCTAAGGCATCTTTTTCTGTAAACTGCTCCTTACAAGAAAATGCGAAAAACACAATGCCAAGTAAATAAATAGAAAGTTTTTTTAATTTAAAATGTTTCATAATAATTAATTGTTGAATATTAGTGTTAAAATTTTTATAGTCCTATACCAATTGTAAAATAATAGCTATTGCTTGTTAAGTCTCCTTGAACTGCGTTTAAATCAATATAGCTATACCCTTTTTTATCAGGTGTAAACCCGTAGCGATACCTGAAGTCAATCAAAAGTCGAAACTTTCCTAAGCTAACTTCGCCACCAACACCGGCAGTTGCACCAAATTGGTACGGCTCATACTCGCTTGTTATAACTTCATAACCGTTAACAGTATTAAAAGTTTGGTTATAATAATAGGTTCGTTCAAAAGTATTATCTGCCCAAAGTAAGAAAGAGACCGATGGGCCAAGAACTACGTTGGGTGTAAAGTTGCCAATTGCTTTAAATGTGTACTTGCCAAGAATGGGTAAATCAACGGTATGAATGGTAACCGTGTTATTTGTAGTGTAAACAGGTGGGTTAACAAACCCGCCTCCAAACCTCGATTCGTCAGAAAAGCGTACATAGGTTCCACCACGCTGCATATAAGAGGGTTCGGCTTGTGCTGATAATTGATCTGAGAATTTGTACTCTACAATACCTCCTACCATAAACCCAAGTTTTTGGCCAGTGTGGGGCTGGGTATTATTAAACCCACTAACTACTGAGCCAATTTTTGCTCCATATAAAAGAGGAGAAGAGGATACCGTTTGTGTACTCTCTTGAGCAAATAGCCCATTGCTCAGGGTAAAAGCCAATAGAAATACGATTTTTCTAAATTTATTTATAATCATTATAAGGATATTATTTTAATGAGACCTGTTAATTATTAGTTATATAATTAATAATTATGTTAATAGTTTTTATAATTATGCAATTATATAACTAATAATTATTAATTACATCCTATTTTAGTTAAATATTTTTTTTAAATTCTATTTCAATGTCGTTTAGTTAAGCTTTCCGTCACTGCGATCCGCCATTTGGCGGAGTGGCATCGATACTAAAGTCATTCTACTCCTTGGTTCGTGTCCTCACGAAAAAAAATAAGAAAAGTAAGATTGAAAA
>CAZZML010000580.1:0-2259 GCA_964654735.1 uncultured Roseivirgaceae bacterium
TCCATTGTAAACTAGGAAGAAGTCGTTACCTTCTTTTGGGTTATATCTCAATCTGAAATTACCCGCATATGTTTTAGTTAAGCTGTTGTATTGAAGTTGAGAACTCAATGTGAATTTTGTACTGAACGTATATAGTAGTTTGAAGCTCGCAAGTGTGATGTCCTTATAAATATTCACACTCTCAAATGATAATTTGTTATATGACAAACTTCCCTGCAAGATAAAATCAGGAGTAATATTCATAAATGGGGATGCACTTATCGTGATTTTTTTACCATCATAAAAATTTCCAATGTCAAGAGTCGCGGCATATGATATACGTTGCGCAACAGGGCTTATTAGGGATGCGCTTATCGAGTTAAAGCTATATTCGCCAGCATCTAAGGTAATACCTCCGGCCAATTGCAACTCTTCAAGTAAAAACTCTTTATTATTGTTTAAGGAAATCGTATAGTTCCATCCTAACTTGGTCAGTAATTGGAATCCCAGTTGATTGTTTCTAGATTCCAATTCTTTGGATGTATTCCCCCAGATAGAAGTACTGTTCACAGAAGGTCCATATTGAACAATTTTTGATTCAGAACTAGGAAATATATTATAGGCGAAATTAGCTCCTAATTGACTGTAATCTAATCTTCTTTCAAAGCCTACCTTGGGGAGGTAGTCTTTCCCGGTTCTGCCATAATTGAGCATATAAACAACACCTTTTTGAGACCTTTTATTTAGTTGCAAAAAATATTTTGAATTATCAGATTCTACATTTTTAAAACTATCGTCAAAACTTTGCGCCCATCTTGCAGAAAGATAATTTTCACCGAATAATTTGATGTTAGTGTCAATACCATAAACCGTATTGTTGTTGCCCTTAAAATCGGTTCGATTTGTGACAATCATACCTAAATTGGAGTTTTCATTAAGAATTTTTGTTTGTACCCGAAACACTCCAAAATTTTCTGAGGCGATATTATCTTGAGAGGCGGTTTGCATGTTTATGAATCCGGCTTCCCACTTTCCAAATTTGGCTACAGTTCGTAATCCTCCATAAATTCTAGTTTGCCGCCCATTAACTATACCAATTTGCCTACTGTAAAATATTTTATCAAAGGCTCCGAAATTAAAATCGAACAAGCTTGCTCTTTCTTGAAAGAACAGCCTTTTTTCAGGAAAAAATAAATTGAAACGACTTAAATTCACTTGTTGGTCATCTACCTCTACTTGGGCAAAATCGGTATTTAATGTGATATCGGCTATTGCATTACTGCCAAGGCCAATCTTAACATCTAAACCAATTTCACGTTTGAACGTCTCTTCTAATTCATATTGTTGCCCATCTTCAGATAGATTGTGATTGCTTTCCACTCCTGTTAAAACATAAGGAGCGATTCTAAATGGCTTTTTTTTATCTATATCTTCGAAAACAAATCGCTGGGTTAAAGAAGGCCTAAAAGTACTGCCAGTACTAAGATCCCTGGGAGGGTAAATGTCGGTTTCATCATTTCTAGCAAGATATCGCCAGGTAGTTATCCCCATAACGGTTTTACCATCTACAGACTCAAAGGGTAAGCTTGAAAAAGGAATTCTGATTTCGGCAAACCATCCATCTTCTGTTATTTTCGATGCTCCATCCCAAAAGGTATTCCAGCTCAAATTAAAAGCATTTGGCCCTACTATATCATTCGATAAAGCCATATCAAATCTTGAACCGGTAGGCGTGACAGCAAATGCAAGTGCATTCTCTCTGTCATTATAGGTGTCTATCAGCATACCGCACCATTCTGTATTTTCGGTGAAATCATCTCGCTTTTTAGAATTTGCATTTATCTTATGTGGCTCATCGTCAAATAGTCTTCCTGATAAATAGAGGTACTTATCGTCGTATGCAATTCTAATTTCGGTTTTTTGAGTAGGTTCATCTCCAGCGTTCGGCACCTTTTGAGTAATATGTAACGGTTCAATGGTTTCCCAAAATGATTCATTAACGACTCCATCTATTACAACTTTATCGGTAATTTTCACAACGTTTCTAATTGAATTAAAATCATATCCTTTTTGACTATTTTTTTTAGAATTTGCGCTTTCTACAGATAGAGTATTCCCCTGGCTAGTTTCTTCAAGGTATGTAATCCCAAGATCAATTACTCTTTTATTAGCAGATAGTGTTACTTGAACTGTTTTGGTTTTGTAACCTGTGTATTGAATAATGGCAGCATAATTTCCGTAAGGAATTTGTTTAATTACAAAAGCACCATTGTCATTAGT
>CAZZML010000581.1:0-2258 GCA_964654735.1 uncultured Roseivirgaceae bacterium
CAACATGTCCTTTTTAGATAATACAAAAATGCTGTTCTAGTTAGAACTTAGCCATAATTGTTACTTTTCAAATTGCAAATTGAGCATTATACATTGGCGATTGAAACCTGCCATCTTGGCAACGGTACATTTATTGTTATTCAAGGGTAAAAAAAATAGCATGGGTAAAATAAAAATTCGTTCAACCACCGTACTGGCTGTTGTTCATAATGGCGAAGTTGTAGTAGGTGCTGATGGCCAAGCAACCATGGGCAGTTATGTAGCTAAAAGCAATGTTAAAAAAATTCGCAGCTTACGCGAGGGTAAAATTGTTACTGGATTTGCTGGTTCCACTGCAGATGCGTTTACACTACTCGAACGTTTCGAAGAAAAACTCAATTCTTATTCAGGCAATATGAAGCGGTCGGCCATTGAACTTGCCAAAGATTGGCGAATGGATCGTTACTTACGGAAACTAGAAGCCATGTTAGTGGTGGCCAATAACGAAGAAGTTTTAGTGCTTTCGGGTACAGGAGACGTGCTAGAACCTGACAATCAGATTGCGGCAATAGGCTCAGGAGCAATGTATGCTCAATCAGCTGCCTATGCACTTAAAAAGCATGCGCCTACTATGAGTGCCGAAGATATTGTGAGAGAAAGCCTTACGATTGCGGCTGATATTTGCATTTACACTAATCACAATTTAGTGATAGAAAAAGTAAAATAATGCTAAAAATTTATCATAACCCCAAGTGCTCGAAGAGCCGCCAAACCTTGCAGCTTATTAAAGATGCTGATACTGAGGTAGAAGTTGTAGAATATTTAAAAACTCCACCAACTGAAGACGAGCTTCGAGACTTAATTGCAAGTTTAAACTTGCCCATTGAGTACTTAATCCGTAAATCAGAAGAAGTTTATAAAACAGAGTTTAAAGGAAAAAAATTATCTGATGATGAATGGATTAAAGCATTGGTGGAGCACCCGAAACTACTGGAAAGGCCAATAGTCGTAAATGAGGATGGTGAAGCTATTCTAGGCCGCCCACCTGAAAATGTAGGCCGCTTTTTATAACTACAAAATGATGTGATTTTTAGAGGTAAAGCTCTTTCTTTGAGAAAGAATTACAATGGCACTGCTAACTTATATCTCATCCTTATTTTCACCATTACCAAAATATGTTTCTGATTTTATAAAATCAGATTATCAATGGTCGAAATATGTCTTAACTAGTGTTTTTCTAGCCTTTTGCATAGCCTTAAATTATTGGATTTCTTTCGAAGCCAATTTTGTGGCTGTTCCAAATTATTTTAGTCGATTAGTTCGGTACATAGCGTTTTATGGATTTGCTTATTATGGAGGTGTCGTAATTATTGCCTGGAGCAAACCGAAACCCCAATTAACCTACCTGAAGAATAGTAAATTTTGGTTAATAACCTTTACTGGTATTATTATCCTGTCTTTTGATAACAGCTTTCATGGCAGTTATAATATAGCCAAACAATTGGTTGGGTTAAACTCCTATTTATTCGTAGGAAAACTATTTGCTGAGCTTAGAAATTTTGTTACTCTTTTTTTGCCATTATTAGTATTTTGGTTTTTTATACGGCAGAAAAAAGATTCTTTTTTCGGGCTAACTCTACATAACGTTAGCGTAAGACCCTATATTTTAATGTTATTTGTTATGATGCCTTTAATTTTTTTGGCCGCTCAAAGCCCTTCGTTTTTAACAACCTATCCAATGTTTAAATCTTTTGGAACGGAAGCATATTGGGGTATTAATATTGGTTGGCTGGTAGCACTATTTGAGTTTTTGTATGCTTCTGCATTTTTATCTGTCGAGCTATTCTTTCGTGGTTTTTTGGTTATAGGGCTAACCCGGATAATGGGTAAAGATGTAATTATACCTATGGTGTGCTTATATACCTTTTTACATTTCGAAAAACCAATGGGCGAAGCCATTAGCTCTGTTTTTGGAGGTTATTTATTGGGCGTGTTTGCCTATTATTCTAAAAATATTTGGGGAGGAGTATTTGCACATGCAGGCATTGCTTTACTAATGGAGTTTGCCGCTGCGCTTATGAAAATATAACAGCTCTTTCATATTTTTCCCCTCTGGAGCGTCTCGCTGAGGCCATAACAGTTGACTTGACTAGGCTTAGAGTTACCTAAACGAGTGCGATGATTCCTAAAAAAGCTAACTGATTTTCCATGTATTTTTTTATACTACCTTAAATCCGCAAGGAACTTTGTGATGAAAGCCATAAGATGATGTTAGTCAG
>CAZZML010000582.1:0-2256 GCA_964654735.1 uncultured Roseivirgaceae bacterium
TTAGGTTGACTTTTTATTTATTTTTTAGTCAACCTATTTCAGGACGTGACCAATTGAGTACCGTCATTGCGATCCCGCCACAAGCGGGAGAAGCAATCTGCTAAACAATGAACAGATTGCTTCACTGCGTTCCTCGTTCGCAATGACGATGAAGTAGTTGGCAAAATTTGGAGCTTAACTCGAAAAATTAACACTAAAATAGAGCCTTTTATTATTAGCTTAAAAAAATTTAGCGAAGACAATTCCTCGCCCTTGGTAAGCAAGATAAAAGAAAGCGGCATAGAGATTATTTGATAATTTCGGATACTCCAGACCAGCCATTTAACCCTCGTAATTGCAATAGTTTTTGTTAGGGTGGTAAACTAGTCCTCTTTTAGAGAGCGCCTATATAAACAGTTCGTGAGACACGAACCAAGGAGAGGAATTGTGCTAATACTTAAAATGAATTAGCACGCCAGCATTTAACATTAAATTGGTTTGTAAGGGTATTTCTGTTAGCTCATTGGCACCATCCGATAAGCTAATATCTGGGTGCGGTAACCCCACAAAAGTTTGTTTTGTTTTCCAAAAAGGTTGCCCTTTTTCTTTAAAATGCAACCCGTCTGTGGTGGAAAAAGGTAGGTTCCACCCCGCTTCTGCAAACAGGCTTAACCGGTGGTTCATTTCTAAGGATAGCCTAACGGTGGGTTCTACTGCCCACCTTCTCGATTCGAGCGATACTCGAACCTCTCCACTATCAAAGGCCTTACCATTAATCTCTAAATCATTTGCTACACTATACTTACCAACAATATAGCCATAGCGGTAATTGCCCACATTAACCGAGAAACTAGCACTTGCAGGCCTGCCAAAGGCCGTAAATTCTCTATTATACCCTGTTTTAAAAGAGATAGAAGAATACTTGCTGCCTGCAAAATTGGCTTTAGCATCTAAACCAATAAAAAAGGAAGGTGAAAAATAATATTCTATAGCCGAACTTAGCCCTGAATAAAGAAAAGTAGTATTGGGTACCGTTTCTGTAATAATTGAAGTGCCATTAGTATAATTAATAGTTACATCATCAATGGATGCCGGCTGGGCAAAAACACCTAATGTAAATTTGAATTTGCTCATTAATTCAAGTAATTTTAGCATTTTATTTACAGCTTCTTCCTGATCGGTTAATGTGGTTTCCAGATTGTATTTGGCAAAGAGCATTTTGGTTTCTTTACTGGGAATAACAATATTGTAATTATTCCAAAATGTAGAATCATATTTTCCTGTGTTATGAAGAAAAATATCTGAATATTGCAGGTTAGAATCATACGAAATCTTCCGATATTCATCTAAAATAGTAGTTGTTACATACGTGTCTTTTACTGTTAACGTATCTCCATTATAAGCAAACGAAGTATTATAATTCACCAGGAATAGCTCCCACCCACTATTGCCCATCTTATAATTTGCCTCATAATTAAGATAGGTTCGTTTCCTGCTATTTAGGCTTTTTAGCATATCACCTTCAAAATCAGGAATTTTATAAAAATATTCACCTTTAACAAAAGCCTTGTTCTTTATATTAATGTATAAATCTCCTTCAATATTTTTCTTTATTGCAGAAAAGTGAACCTTAACCAAACTATCTCCTTCATAACGCAATGTATCTAAAATAGAAAATTCATATTTTTTTGTATTGCCTAATGGCCCTGCCCTGTTCATAACAAAATCAAAACGATGGGGTATATGTGGCCCAGCAATAAGTAAGGTTTGAAATTTGTTTATTAGACTGTCATTTCTAATAAACCTTCCTTTATTCACTAATACATCACCTTTGGTATGTTTGGTTGCATAGGATTTTTTATTTATGGCTAAACTGGCTTCGGTAATATAGTATGGGTTGTTATTTAATTTTATAACTGATCTAAAAAACCCCTCTGATGAACGCGATTCTAAGGGGTAATTATCGCTAATTTTTTCAATTGCTTGTTCTACTAAAAGCCTGGCCTCATCAATAGGGGTAATAACCACACTTTCGAGAAATTTGGTAGATTCCTTTAACTTAATAACTAACTTATTACGTTTTTGGATGGACGATATAGGTATATAAGCACTCTCATAACCTATTGATGAAATTTTTAAAGTGCCGTTAGCATACTTATTGGGCAGCAGCAACCGAAAAGCACCAAACTCATTGGTTATAGTGCCAATACTTGTGTTATTAAGGACAACATGCGCATAAGGTATGGCTTCTAAGGTTTTTTGGTTTATTACTTTGCC
>CAZZML010000583.1:0-2251 GCA_964654735.1 uncultured Roseivirgaceae bacterium
GGGACTTTTCTCTTTTTAAGTTTAAAGTTTACCTGCAACTATTGAGAAGTTACGCAAAAGAGATTTAACTCTTTAATACTCAGCTTATTAGGTGTTATTCAGCAAGCCAAAATAGAAAATTTTCTATTTTTATAGTGCATGTTAGAAAATTTTCTATTAAATTTGTGCGTTTAAACATTGTTTATGATTATTTAACAAGTTTCATAAATAAAATATCTTAAAATAGCTGATATACAAGCTATTTTCGTTGTTCCGGCAATTCCTCCACCAAAGGCTTTGCTTTATTTTTTAAGACTTCTGGAACATCCGTACTTTCTAACCAAACCATTTTATACATTACCATATTGAAGGAGATTCAATATGAAAAAATAAGTTAGTGGCTTAAATTTTTTTATATGCTTATTCAACAAGAAGAAAAACAATTAACAGAGGTTATCGAAATGGTTAACGCTATGGCAAGGTTTGATTTTTCGCAGCAACTGGAAACAGGCCTGACAGACGACCCTATGGATTTACTAGCCCAAGGTTTAAATACCTTAAGCGCCAGACTAAAAGAAAATTCTATTAAAAATAAAGAAGTAAATAACAAAAAGGAAGAAATAAACAGGGCAAATAGTGCAGCATTTGACTATAAGTATGCATTAGACCAGTCTGCTATTGTTGTTATTACTGATACTAAGGGCACCATTGAGTATGTAAACGAAATGTTTTGTAAAATTTCTAAGTATCAGGCTAGTGATCTTATTGGGGAAAACCAAAAAATTGTTAGCTCAGACCACCACCCAAAAGTCTTTTGGAAGGAAATGTGGGCAACAATTGGCAAAGGAAATATTTGGAAGAATGAGGTAAAAAACAAGGCAAAAGATGGTACTTATTATTGGGTAGATACCACGATTGTTCCGTTTGTTAATGAAAAGGGCAAGCCGATACAATATATGGCCATACGCCACGATATTACTGATAAAAAGCAACGGGAAGCAGAACTTGTTGAGGCTTTAAAGGAGGTTTCGGATTATAAATATGCATTAGACCAATCTGCCATTGTTGCTATAACCGACACCAATGGTGATATTGAATATGCGAACGATATGTTTTGTAAAATTTCTAAATACTCAAAAGAAGAGTTGTTGGGTAAAAATCAGCGCATTGTTAACTCAGGCTATCACTCACAAGCATTTTGGAAAGAAATGTGGGATACTATTGGTAAAGGGGAGGTTTGGAGAAATGAAGTTAAGAATAAGGAAAGGGATGGCTCGTATCATTGGTTGGATACCACCATTGTGCCTTTTGTTAATGCAAAGGGAAAGCCGGAACGGTATATGGCAATACGCCACGATATTACTGACAAAAAGTTGCGACAGGCCGAATTAAAGCATTATCGAAAAAAATTAGAAAAAACCAACGAGAATCTTGAAAAATTTGCTTACACAGCAGCCCACGATATGAAATCGCCCCTAAACTCTGCGATGGGGCTAATTGATATTATAGAAATGGAATTGAAGGGAAATGAAAACCAGAAAGTTATTACATACCTTGACCTGCTTAAAGATACTTTTAACAACACCAGACAGCTTGTTAGCGGCATACTGGAGTACTCAAAAACCGGGTTTTCTGATATAGAAATGAAAGATGTTGACCTTAACATACTGTTAGCAAAACTCACAAATCCATATTACGCAAACAAACAAACCTTGCCTGTTGGCAGGCCGGTTAAAATAAAAGTTGCCCAAAAAATGCCTGTGGTAAGGCATTATGAAACTGCATTATCGCAAATTATTGATAATTTATTAAACAATGCAGTAAAGTATAACGACAAGGAAGTATGCGAGATTGATATAAAATATGTTGACAAAGGCAATCATTATGAAATTTCGGTTACTGATAATGGCCCTGGGGTAGCCGAAGAGAATAAGGAAAGAATTTTTGACTTATTTGAGAACCTTAAAACCAAAAAAAAGAGTAGTTCCGGTATTGGTTTGGCAACGGTTAAAAAATTAGTAACCGAAACCAATGGAGAAATTTGGGTTGAGGTTTCTGAGAATCAGGGAGCAAAGTTTGTGTTTACAATCTGCAAATAATAGCAATTAGCTAGTAATGGCTAAGTTATGTATAACAGCATTTTTTAAAGCTCTTACATATTGGCTCTGCTATCGTTTCCCGCAGATAACGCATATTGTCGCTGATTTTTTTTCTGCGTAAATCTGCGGGAGAAAAACATAGGGGTGTAAATGAACTATGAGTAAGGAGGAGG
>CAZZML010000584.1:0-2248 GCA_964654735.1 uncultured Roseivirgaceae bacterium
ATACTAAGCACATGGTTTAGCAAATCGTAGCGCTTGCTAATGTTATTAAACATTTGGGCAACTTGCTCTTTTTTGCCTTGCTCGTTTTCTTTATAGGGAACTACCTCCATTGAAGCTTATTGATTTAGCGCCCAAAATTGACATAAACTTTTAGGATTAAAAAGAAACGGAGGCTTATTTAACAAATCTAAATTCTACTCGCCTATTCAATTCACGGCCTTCTTTTTCCTGATCATTTGTGGCCAAAGGTTTTTCAGACCCAAAGCCTTTAATGCTTATTCTGCCTGCATCAATACCTGCTTTAATCATGGTCGATTTTACTTTATCTGCTCTATTGATAGAAAGTGATTTATTGAATTTCTCGACACCAATAAAATCAGAGTGTCCATATAATTCAAGCATTAATGAAGGGTTTTGTTTCATCACCTCTATAGCCTTTTCTATGCTTGATAAATCTTCCTGATGATAATAACTACTTCCAAAATCGAAATACACATTTCGCACTTTATCACCTGTTGACTTTCGAACAATTGGTTTAGGAATATCAATTACAGGAGCGGTTTCTTTGGCCTTTACCATTATTACAGTTTGACTAAAGTTAATTGGTTCATTTCCTGCTGCAGGATAGTTAATGGTAATTAATTGAGATTCATATCCAGTTTGAGATATGCTCAACGCATATTCTTTACTTTCTCCTTCGGTTGAAGAAAAATTATACACACCCATGGATGTTTTATTAGCACCTAACCCCCCTGTGCCTAACACACCTCGTAAGCTAATAACTGCATCCATTACCCCATCCGGCCCACTAATATTTACAGTTAACGTAACTGGAGCCAACTCTACCGGAGCTTCTACTACAACAACAGGTACTGCATCAGGGTCATCGCGCTTCATTTCATCTGGCACCTTAAGCATATACAAATCTGTAAACCCTAAGCCATCTTCTTTTACTGAAGCATAATAAGCCCTTTTGCCATCTTTGGAAGGTGTAAAATAAATATCATCGTCTGGTGTATTAATTGGGTAGCCCATATTAGTGGGTGTGCTCCACACTTGGCTTGCACTATCATACTCAACTCGGTAAATGTCATAGCCCCCCATTCCATTTCCTCCACGGCTACTGAAGTACATTGTTTTACCATCGAACCCAATAAAAGGGCCGTCTTCATCAAATGGAGTATTGATAGGCGCCCCTAAATTGGTTGACTTTTGCCAAGCCCCTTTGGCATTTCGTTGCGAAACCCAAATATCTATTCCTCCCTCTCCACCTGGTTTATCACTGGCAAAAAACATAGTGTTGCCATCTGGCGACAATGAAACAGATGTTTCTGAAAAATCTGTATTTATATGTCTATCCAGAGGTTCAGGATACGACCATTCTCCATTTTCATCAATCATAGAAACATAAATATCGCCATTATTTTCATCTTTATAAATATAAAGTTCCTTACCATCTTTTGATAAACCTACATTAGAATCGTGGTACAACGTATTTACTACATTACCTATATTATCAGGATAGTCCCATACACCATTTACCTTTTTACTTATAAAAATATCTTCAAATGGGATGTTATCATCCGATACATCTTCATTTAAGTTTTGTTCTTTTCTCCTTGATGTAAAAATCATGATGTTTTCATCTGCATCTACCACTGGTGCATAATCGTAAAACGGAGAATTAATATCAGATCCTAAATTTACAATTTCAACATCCTCAGGAAATTCCATTAGTATTTTACCCTGCTCACATTCAAATATTTTTCTTTCCACTACCGAATTTTCCACCATATCATTTCCTAAATAATCTGGATTAGCAGCTAGTTTTTCTAAATAGCGATCATAATATTGGGTAGCTTCATCAAATTTATACCCGTAATGAAGGCTTTGTCCAATTTTGTATAATAAATCAAAAGTGTATTCAGTATCTTTTTCATACACTTTCATAAAATATTCTGTTGCTTCTCCTTTTGTTACAGACTCTAACAGAGAAATTCCTGACATATAATTTGCTCTAATATTATTAGGATCCATCAAAGCAGCTGTCATATAAATATCTTTTATATCAGCATAGGCTTTTGTTTCTCGGTATAACTGGTCTGCAAGCTCAACATATTCTTGAGCAGCATCTTCATTTGATTGCTCTTGACCAAAGGAAGGGAGCACAGCCATCACTAAAAATGAGGCGAGTAAATACCTGATAACTTGTGTTTTAAATTGCATGCTTAAAGCAATAGGTTAGTTA
>CAZZML010000585.1:0-2242 GCA_964654735.1 uncultured Roseivirgaceae bacterium
TTAAACTTCCGACTTCCGACTTCCGACTTCCAATTTCTGTCATTACTTTCGCATCTTAATGGGGATAATAGGAACTGATATAAAAAAGGCGGCAAAAATTCTTTCTGAAGGAGGGCTGGTTGCAATACCCACTGAAACTGTATATGGTTTAGCAGCCAATGCTTTTAACGAAGAAGCAGTCACTGCTATTTTCAAAGTAAAAAACAGACCTTCATTCGACCCTCTGATTACCCATATTACGAAGGGAACAAAATTGAATGAATTGGCCTCAGAGATTCCAGAAAAGGCAAAAATTCTTTTAGAAAAATATTGGCCAGGGCCACTTACTATTGTTCTACCCAAAACAAAAAAAATAAACGACCTAGTTACCAGTGGATTAGACTCTGCTGCTTTCAGAATTCCCAATCATCCAATAACCCATACATTATTAGAATCTGTTCCGTTTCCATTAGTAGCTCCAAGTGCCAACCCTTTTACTTTTGTAAGCCCAACTACTGCACAACATGTAGCTGACCAATTAGGCAATAACGTTGATTATATTTTAGATGGGGGCTCTTGTAGTATTGGCTTAGAGTCAACCATTGTTTCTTTCACTACGAATACTCCTAAAATACTAAGGCTAGGAGGCCTCGGTGCCGAAGAAATTGAACAGGTGATTGGGCCAATTAAAATACAAACCTACTCCAGTTCTGCTCCTGAAGCACCCGGTATGCTTACAAGCCATTATTCACCTGGCAAGCCTTTATTAGTAGGAAATATAGAACAACTAATTGAAGAAAATAAAGAAAAAAAAATAGGAATCATCTCCTTTAAAAAGGTATTTCCTACCTATATTAACGATGTGTTAACACCTTCAGAAAACCTAGCCGAAGCCGCTCAAAATTTATTTAAATCTTTACGTTGGATGGCTAACCAACCAGTAGATATTATCCTTACAGAATTTGTTCCTAACCACGGTTTAGGTCGAGCGATAAACGACCGACTTATCCGTGCCTCATCAAAATAAATATAATATATGAAAACTATTGACGACATACAGTTTAGAGGACTCACAGCCCTAGTTCGTGTTGATTTTAACGTGCCCCTTAATGATGCGTTCGAAATAACAGATTTTACTCGAATTAATGCAGTTGAGCCCACGATTAAGAAAATTCTATCCGATGGAGGTTCTGTGGTATTAATGTCACATTTAGGAAGACCAAAAAATGGGCCTGAAGAAAAATTTTCATTGGTTCATTTAGTAGATGAGCTTAGCAAACGGTTTGGAACCACGGTTAAATTTGCCAAAGACTGTATAGGTAATGAAACGGAAGAGTTAGCGAGCAATCTCGCTAGTGGAGAAATCCTACTGTTAGAAAACCTACGTTATCACCCAGAAGAAACCAAAGGAGAAAAGGAGTTTGCTCAAAAATTATCTAAACTAGGAGATATTTATATAAACGATGCCTTTGGAACTGCTCATAGAGCACACGCTTCTACTTCGATTGTAGCTCAGTTTTTTGATACTAAAGGGTGCGGTTATGTAATGCAATCGGAGCTTGACAACGCAGCTAAAGTATTAAATAACCCTAAAAGGCCATTTACAGCCATTATGGGTGGAGCTAAAATTTCGGATAAAATTTTAATTATTGAAAAATTGCTTGATAAAGTTGATAACCTGATTATTGGTGGTGGAATGTCGTACACTTTTTTTAAAGCACTAGGTGGCAATATTGGCTCTTCTCTTGTTGAAGAATCCAAACTCGATTTAGCAAAGGAGTTGATAAAGAAGGCTAAAACAAAAAACGTAAGTCTGGAGCTTCCAATTGACAGTATAATTGCAGATAAATTTGCAGCAGATGCCAACACTAAAGTATCGGATAACATTAGTATTCCTGATGGTTGGATGGGACTTGACATTGGCCCAGATGCACAAGAGGTGTTTAGGAGAATAGTGAGTCGCTCTGCTACCATACTTTGGAATGGACCGATGGGCGTATTTGAAATGCCTGCCTTTGCAGAAGGCACCAAAGCAGTTGCCAAAGCAGTAAGAGATGCTACACATTTTGGTGGTTATTCATTAATTGGAGGTGGCGACTCAGCCGCAGCAGTTAACCAACTAGGCTATGGCGATAAGGTTTCTTATGTATCCACAGGAGGTGGTGCCCTACTTGAATTTATGGAAGGTAAGGAGCTTCCTGGAGTTGTAGCTTTAGCCTGATTAATTCATGAATATTTGTTATGAGCATTTTAAGTGTCTGCC
>CAZZML010000586.1:0-2238 GCA_964654735.1 uncultured Roseivirgaceae bacterium
TTACTCACACTCCCCTTCCGTCCAGCTTAGTAAACCAGCATTGCCTGCTTCGCATGCATTGCCGTAGGTTTTGCCATCGCAGCCACAAACGGGTACATATTCCATCGTGCAAATGCCTTCTTTAATTTTAGATTTATCGATACATTGCTCTTCTGTAGGCTGTTTGCTGCAAGATGCTGCTGTGAGTAATGCGATGATAAATAAAGTTGATATTCCTTTTAATATTTTCATTGTCTAATGTCTTTTGTCTAACAATCTAACATCTAATTTATAACTTCTTTGTAACGATAACAATCGGTGGTATGGTCGTTTACTAAACCACAGGCTTGCATATGCGCATACATAATAGTAGTACCCACAAACTTAAAGCCTCGCTTTTTTAAATCTTTACTAAGGGCATCCGATTCTTTGGTGGAAGCCGGTACATCACTCATATTCTTCCAAGAATTTAGGATGGGTTTACCATTGACAAAACTCCAGATGTATGCATCGAAGCTGCCAAACTCTTTTTGAACTTTAATAAAGCATTGGGCATTGGTAACAGCACTTTTAATCTTTAATTTATTACGAATAATATCAGGATTAAGTACTAATTCTTCCATTTTTGCCTCATCGAATTTGGCCACTTTTTTATAATCGAATTTGGCAAAGGCTTTGCGATAGCCAGCTCGCTTTTTAAGCACCGTTGCCCAGCTTAAGCCGGCTTGAGCTCCTTCTAAAATTAAAAACTCAAAATGCTTGGTGTCATCGTGTACAGGAAGCCCCCATTCTTCATCGTGGTATTTTTCGTAGGCATCAAATGAATTTTGTGCCCATTGGCATGTTGGTTTGTTTTTCATAATGTATAAAAGTAATGGATTCATTCAAAAAAGTTTAATTGTTGAAACGTTGATTTCAAAATCAGATTTTCTTTTATCGATTGAATAATTTCGATTGATAAATTGCGTTACCTTTATTGGTTTAAAACCATATATTAATGAAAAAACAATTTCTAACTCTATTACTTGGCATTGTCTTCCTACACCCTATCTATTCGCAAGACGAAGAAATAAATGTGGCAGGACTGGTTTTCCTAAATTATACAGGCTCTTTACCAGAAACCATTAGAAACGGGAAAACAATTGTGTTGGTTAATACCACCAAAGTACTGGCAGAACAAACATTCAGCAAAACAGCCGAACCTCTAATTGATGAAGCACATGCTGTTTTTACAAAGGCAGGAATTGATGTGGTGGGCTATTATAGCCTAAAGCAGGTTTTTGCCGGTAAAGACAGCCAGTATGGGTTTTCGGAAGCGTGGAAAAAACGAGAAATTAAAAACATTATCGTTTTAAGTCGGGTTGTTTTTCAAAAAAAGAATAAAGAGGTTACACGATATGTGATTTTAGCATCTGCCTTTAATCGTAAGCCGTCTCTTTTTACCAATGGCCAGATAGGCTGGAAAACCCAAGGAAAGGATTTTGATAAAGTGATTTCTAAGGTAGCGAGCGCAGCAAATAAATACGAACGTAAGAACCTCCTCATCAATGATTCTCCCGAATTTTTTGACGATGTTAAAATGGTTTGGGGAGAGCATGTTGAGGGCTATTTAACCGACCTTGATTTTGGAAAAATGGCAGTGCCCAAATTCAAAATAGTAAATATCCCCAACCCAAAGCCAGCTGGGGTTATAAATAATTTGGTGGCGAAACAAGTGGAAGAGTCTAATGCCCTTAATGCCAAAAACAATAAAGTACTCGAAGAAAAAATGAAAGGTTATGGTTATGCCTATGAATTGGTAGATCCAACAATTTCAGCAATCGATTTGAGCAAAAATGGTTTTAGTTATGTGCTACTGAGACTTTATGCACCGGGAATTGATATAAAAAAGCTACTAAATTACAAATACAACGAAGACCAGGATACTTATACTACCCAAATCTATAAAGATGGTAAATTGATAGTAAGGCGAATTCCTGCCAATGGGTTGGTGTATAAGTATTACATCAAACATTTACGCACCGGCAATATTTATTTAGGTTCAAAGTGGGATGCAGATGAAACTTGGGGAGAGGCACTTGACCATATGTTGTATAATGTAAAAGTGGAGATGAATAGATAATTATCTTCAAACCTGAGTGGGCCTAAGTTTACAGACAGCTCCACTCAGGAGCTGCTGCTGCGGGATCGTTAATTACATTTTCTGGCTAAGTTCTAACTAGGACAGCATTTTTGTATTATCTAATATGGACATGTTGC
>CAZZML010000587.1:0-2233 GCA_964654735.1 uncultured Roseivirgaceae bacterium
TTTAGATTTGTCATTTTCCATATTTTCTTGAGCAAAGACAGTGTTTAGCGATAAAACACATGTCAATATTAATAATTTCGTTGTTTTCATGTTTTCTTCTTTTGTTTATTGTATTAGATAATAATCTGATTTATTGATAGCTAAGCTATTTGCACTTTAGCGATTTGCTAATCCTTTTTCTGCATTGATGGACATGTTCTATGGCTTACTATTTTGGTCTGAGTGCCTCAATAAACCCAGCATCTACCCACATTCTATTTTTCTTACCAGGAAACCGTGTAAAGAAAAAGTATTTCCCATCTGATGTCACACTGCCATAAGCATCTGGGAGTTCTGTATTTATCTTATCTCCTAAATTAATTGCAGCGCCCCATGAACCATCTTTCTGACGAAAACTAATATACATATCAAGATTACCGTTTTCTCGTCTACTATCAAATATAAGGTAGGACTCATCCGGAGCTATGAATGGGTGGGTTTTTTTAATTGGTGACGTATCAAAATAGTAAGTTCCTTTAGATGAAGCCGTAAGGCGCATAATGGGAATAGAATCAAACGGTGCGCCAAGACTTTTCACCTCTGACCAGCCAGAACTGGTTCGCTCCCTATATTCGTTTCCTATGTACATAATCTTACCGTTAGGAGAAATCTCGCCACTATTGGGTACCACAAAAGACTCGGTCCATAGATTATCTTTGTATTGAATGGCAACCAACGAATGCTCTTTTAATTCCTCATCAGATCTGCGGAAATAGATCTCTTTTAAATCGGGTGAAAAGGCAGCTGCTAGTTCACTGTGCTCTGTCGAAACAATACGGGGAGCAAAAATTTCAGGAATCAAGCCTGGTGGTTTTTGCGCAAAAAAGGGATTCTCTAAGCGTGGAAAATCAGGATCGTTTACTTTCTGTTTTTTAGTATTGCACGCATTTAATAATAGTACAAATACAAGTGTCAAAATAAAATGTAGTTTTTTCATTGTTTTTTTTTGCAATTTATAATTCCAACCCACCAGCTGGCTCGTTCACTAAAAAGGTCTACAAGACCTTTTCTATACGTTCCGCCCTATTTTGGTCTTAGATTCTCAATAACTTCTGTGCTCACCCAATAGAAATTTGATTCTCCATCTTCTTCGTTTCTGCTAAAAAATAAATATTTACCATCTGGGGTGATACTTGGACTATTTTCATTAGAATTAGAATTCACTGCATTTCCAAGGTTAAATGGTTTTGTCCATGTTCTGTCTTTCTCCTTGAAATAGACATAAATATCACTGTCATTTCTTTCGTGATCTTCTTTGTTCCGAGCATTCACCAATAAATAATCTTGAGATGAGGAAATGAAACCGTGAACACCAAATTCAATTTCAACTTCCTTTGCTTCGGAAAAATTACCATTGTTATCGGAGGCATAATACGTTTTCCTTTTTGACAAATCGAAATAATAGAGGTCACCGTTTTTAGCTTGATTAGGATAAAACACCTGTTCATCATTTATTGGAGAACCAAGCTTTATTGCATCGCTCCAGGAATTCTCTAAACGGTTTACGTACCAAATTCTGGTGTCCGACAAGTCTGAGTTAAGAGCTGTAAAATAAATCCTCTTACCATCAAGGCTGACGAATGGATGTATTTCTTCGTCTTTTTTTCCTTTGGTAAAATCTGCTCTTTTGATGGGAGTCCATTTATTACCTTCTAGTTTTGAGAAATAGATACCTGTTTCTTTGTCTTTGTTGTTAGCTCCAAAATACATTTCATCTAAATCAGGTGAAAACGAAATACCTCCTTCAAATCTTCCATTGATTGAAACAATACCTGGAGCAAAAACTTCTGGAATTAAGCCTGGTGGTTTTTGTCCAAAATATGGACTTACTATAGTTGGTGAATCATTGTTTTTTGATTTTTGTTTTGTAGAAGCACAAGCGCTTAAAAAGATGGTAATTATTAAAAGTACAATGTTGTAATTTTTCATTAGTTTAAGTTTTTAATATGTTTGTAACGTGTTTGTGTATGAGTAGTAGCGGGTTTCTACTCACTAGCTTTTCAGTTCTGTCTTGAGCTTTGTTCTATGTTTATACTTTCGTTTTATTACTTAAACCGCTATTACTTATACACCGTGTTAGTTGCTGTTTATATCCTCTAGAAGTTCTTTTTTTAACTTAATAAAGTCTACCCAATAAAGATCAGATTTCCAGTAAGTCCCTCCATCTTCTCTATCCTTTTCTTCTGTTCTAGAA
>CAZZML010000588.1:0-2229 GCA_964654735.1 uncultured Roseivirgaceae bacterium
CCTTAGCCTGACGGCTATGGACGATAGTCAGACCAGGTACATTGTGTTGGATACAGCTATGGGGAAGAGGGCAAATTCAAATTTAGTCGGATGGCAGTAGATTTTTTTTTTAATAAATAGGTAGTTTACTTATTTGTGTTCAAGCTCTGTTTTATGTTTGATGATGTCATCTCGAGTGTCTGTATCTTCTAATGGGTCGATATGAATGGTGGCCTCAATGCTCAATTCTTCTCTAATTTTTATTTCAACTAAATCTGCCAAATGATGAGATTCTTTTAGACTTAATGTGCCTTTCAAAGCAATATGAAAAGTAAGCTCTTTATGATACCCATAATTGTGATAATGGAAATGATGAGGGAAAACATCCTGATTGGTCACGTCAGTACAAATTTTTGACACTTGCGTTATGAGTTGTTTAGATGGAGGCTCTCCCAATAAAGGAGTGATGGCTTCTTTGAGAATATCATAGCTTGCTTTAAATATAAAAAGTGCCATAATAATGCCAAGTACCCCATCTGCCCACCACCATTGCTTGCCTACCAAAATACCTACTAATAAAATTACCGAAGAAATAGCGTCACTGCGGTGATGCCAGCCGTCTGCTCTTAACACAGCTTGTCTAGTTTTTCGAGCTAAATAAAAAGAGTATTGAGCGAGCCCTTCTTTAATTAAGATACTGCTAATGGTAACCCCAATAGCAAGTATGCCAAACTGGGCAACTTCATTATCAATTAGTTTATAAATGGCAGAAGATAAAAAAGAAAAACCTATGGTAGAGAGCAAAATACCAAGAATTAAGGCAGAAACAAGTTGAATTCTTCCATGGCCAAAGGGGTGCTCCGTATCTGCCGGTTTAGTAGAGAATTTTGTGCCAACAATTATAACCAAAGAACTAAGGGAATCGGAAAGGGTATGCCAGGCATCTGTAATTAAGGCAATGGAACCACTTACTACTCCCGCATAATATTTTATTATGAAGAGCAGAGTGTTTCCTATAATAGAAACAATGCCTTGGGTATAAACTTCTTTGGTTTGGTGCTGGTTCATAGTAGGGTATGTTATTTTAATCCAACTAAAATACTATTTTCAGTACCCTTGGCTAGATCCTTATTTTGCCCGGGATCCGGAATTGTTGCTCCGCCCTTCTTTGATAGGTGTTTATATTGTTTATGACTTCCTTTTTGCGCTATAAGATACCACCCATCTTTCATCTTTTTCAAATAGTTTTACTTTCACGCAACGTGCGGAATTAATAACGAGACACCTTCAGTTTTTGGTACTGGAATTTGTAGCCCATCCTCTTTCATTCCTTCGAGATAAAAATAATAGCCTCTTGGATATTGTTTTCAATCTTAGTGCGAGTTTCTCCTACAGAAATGCATTCTGGTAAATCAGGCACATAGGCACTAAAACCTGTATTTGTTTCTTCTATAATAATTAAGTACCTCATCATATAGTTTATGTAAAGTTACGACAATTGATTGGTCAAGTTACTGCTTTATATAGCTTTTAACATCCCTTCTTGTAACATTACATTACTAAAGTCATAGTAAAGTAGTCTAATAGTCTAACATCTTGTGTCTAACATCTACGTTAAAATCTGAGCTGTATGATCTTTGGTTTTAACCTTTTCAATAATATCTTCAATAATGCCATTCTCATCAATAATAAAAGTGGTTCGCAAGGTGCCCATATACTCCCTGCCATATAATTTCTTTTTAGCCCAAGTGCCAAAAAGGGTATGAACCACTAATTCGGTATCTGCTAAAAGTGGGAAAGGGAGGTTTTGTTTTTTAATAAAATTCTGATGCGATTTTTCGCTGTCTTTAGAAATGCCCAATACCACATAGCCTGCTTTTAATAGTGTATTATAATTATCTCTCAAATTACACGATTCTGCAATACAGCCCGGAGTTTGATCTTTTGGGTAAAAGTATAGTACCACTTTCTTCCCTTTAAAATCAGATAGCTTTACAAGCTCGCCATCTTGGTTGTTTACTTCAAAATCAGGGGCTTTTTCGCCTATTTTTAGTTTCATACGTATTGATTTGCTAGTTTATTTTACAAAGTTACATATTATTCTTACGGTAGAAATCTGATATTTTAAAAATGGTTTTTACTTTACTCAGAACAGCTTTCCAATATTGCTATAGGTGCATTTTTAAGTGTATAAGTATTACTGTCATCCGAGTAAAAATCTAACATTAAGAATATCTTAGAAAGACACCC
>CAZZML010000589.1:0-2224 GCA_964654735.1 uncultured Roseivirgaceae bacterium
TACCTAAATAACGCTGGATAATTATGGCATTAGAATCTAAGATTCCTGAAGGCCCTTTGGCCGAAAAATGGACAAAACATAAATTTAACAGTAAGCTAGTTAACCCTGCAAACAAGAGAAAATACGATGTAATCGTAGTGGGTACAGGTTTAGGAGGAGCTTCTGCTGCTGCATCACTTGCCGAACTTGGCTATAACGTAAAAAACTTTTGCTATCAGGATAGCCCGCGCAGGGCGCACAGTATTGCAGCTCAAGGTGGAATTAATGCGGCAAAAAACTATCAAAATGATGGTGACAGTGTTCATCGATTATTTTACGATACCATTAAAGGAGGTGATTACCGTTCAAGAGAAGCCAATGTACATCGATTGGCAGAAGTAAGTAACGAAATTATCGACCAATGCGTAGCACAAGGAGTTCCTTTTGCACGTGAATACGGTGGTTTATTGGATAATCGATCGTTTGGGGGAGCTCAAGTATCTCGTACCTTCTACGCGCGTGGTCAAACTGGGCAACAGTTATTGCTTGGTGCTTATAGTGCTTTAAGTCGTCAGATTTCGAAAGGAAAGGTGGAACTTTTCGACAGAACTGAAATGCTTGATTTGGTTATGGTGGATGGAAAAGCCAAAGGTATTATTACCAGAGACTTAATTACAGGCAAAATAGAATCGCACTCGGCACATGCAGTAGTTTTGGCTACAGGCGGTTATGGCAATGTGTTTTTCCTATCTACAAACGCCATGGGTTCTAATGCAACCGCTGCCTGGAGAGCTCATAAAAAAGGAGCCAATTTTGCCAATCCTTGTTTTACACAAATACACCCAACTTGTATTCCTGTTGCAGGCGAGCACCAATCCAAGCTTACACTTATGTCGGAGTCGCTTAGAAACGATGGCCGTATTTGGGTACCAAAAAAAGCAATTCCAGAGCTAACTGCAGCAGATGCTGTTAAACTGCCTGAAGAAGAAAGAGATTATTACTTAGAGCGTAGGTATCCATCGTTTGGTAATTTAGTTCCAAGAGATGTGGCCTCACGAAATGCCAAAATGGTATGTGATGAAGGTCGTGGTGTTGGTGCAACAGGTCAGGCTGTATTCCTGGACTTTTCAGATGCCATCAACCGATTAGGTAAGGATGCCATTGTTGAAAAATATGGCAATTTGTTTGATATGTATCAGCAAATTCAAGGCGATAACCCTTATGATGTACCCATGATGATTTACCCTGCCGTGCACTACACAATGGGTGGTCTTTGGGTCGATTATAACTTAATGACAAATATACCAGGGCTTTATGCCATTGGAGAATGTAATTTCTCAGACCATGGAGCCAACCGCTTAGGGGCAAGTGCCTTAATGCAAGGTTTAGCAGATGGGTATTTTGTATTACCTTATACCATTGGTGATTATTTAGCTGGGTCTGGTTATGAAAAAGAAAGCACAGACTCTGCCGCTTTTAAAGAGGCTGAAAAAATGGTGAGAGAAAAGATAGATAAGCTCTTATCAATTAATGGATCTAAAACGGTAGATGAGTTTCATAAAGAACTTGGTCATGTAATGTGGAATAATGTAGGTATGGCTCGAACGGAGGCTAGCCTTAAAGAAGCCAAAACAAAAATCAAGGCCATTCGTGAAGAATTCTGGAAAGATGTAAAAGTTATTGGCACCAATGACGAGATGAACATGTCGTTAGAAAAAGCCAACCGTGTAGCAGATTTCATAGAATTAGCCGAATTAATGGTGGATGATGCTCAAAATCGTAAAGAATCTTGTGGCGGACACTTTAGAGAAGAGTCGCAAACTAAAGAAGGCGAAGCACTGAGAATTGATAATGAGTATTCGTATGTAGCTGCATGGCAGTATAATGGAGAAGGTAAAGAAGAAACATTAAACAAAGAAGAGCTTGTGTTTGAAAATGTTAAACTTACCCAGCGTAGTTATAAATAAAAATTACCTGTCCGGTAGCCGGTTAGGTAGGATTAAGCATTTATCAGTGTTCCACCCTAAAACTTTAATTTTGGTATATGACTGACAAAAAAAGAATATTAAAAGAGATTAAAAATTCGGTTCATGAAGTGGAACCAAAATCTGAAGTAATATTATTTGGTTCACGAGCCACCGGGAAAGAAAGGGAAGATTCCGATTGGGACATTTTAATCCTTACTCCATACCCTGTTGATTTGAAGGCTGAGCAGAAATTTCGTCATAAACTTTTTGAAGTTGAA
>CAZZML010000590.1:0-2221 GCA_964654735.1 uncultured Roseivirgaceae bacterium
TAAAAAAATTACTAACATCCGAGTAAAAATCCTTTCTCCCGCAGATTTCACAGATATTCGCAAATTCTTATTTTGTATGCGTTAATCTGTGAGATGAGCTAGGTCGGACGATCGATAACCTTGAGTTAATAGAAGATAAAACAAAGGAAGAGTTGAAAATTAGAACCCAACGCTTGGCTTTAATTGAGAAACTTCGATCTATGGGTTTTAGTGAAAAAGAAATTGAGTACAATTTTTCAAAATCAGAGAAAGAAATTAACACCTCCTTTTCAGGAGCTATCAGTTAATCTAATTATCTTGCTTTAATTACGAAAGTGATGGTGCCTGTTGAGGTACTTGCCACAGCAGTTCCAGCCGTTTTAGAAAATGTCAGCTTCATTACTTCATCTCTATAAACCTTTTCTAAGGTGGGGCTAACACTGCTTTCAACGGTTTTTACCCGAACAATATTACCCTTGTCATCAATCACAACTTGAAAAACAAGTTTTCCACTTTCAGAAGATGTATCTTTTGGTTTGGGTTTAAAATCCCACATCCAACCACTCATTTGTAGAGAGGAGCCTCCTCCGCCTCCTGAAGTGCCATAAAGAGCTCTAGAATCTACCGTGCCGTCCTTATCACCTTGGTCTCCCACGGCATTTTGTTTATCTCCCTGATTCGCATTTTGGGCTTCATTGGCTTTACCATCTTTTCCTCCTGCTCCTGTTTTATTATTAGGATATAATACGGGAGGTAGTTTAGGAGCTTCTTCCTTTTTTTCTTCTGGTTCTTTTGCTTCTTCTTTTTTAACTTCGGTAACGGGTGTTTTCTCCACCACATCAGGAGATTCATGGGTATTTTCAACTTGCTCCACTACTTCATCAGTAGGCTGCTCTGTAGATTCTATTGGGTCTGTTATGGGTTCTGAAGCCTCTTCCACAGGTGTTTGATCTTCCACTACTTCTTCTGGCACTTCTTCCATTCCATCCGGGGCTGCATCTTCTTCAGAATCAGATTCGGCCGGTGTAGTATATGGGTCAGGTTGTTCATCACCAGTACCTGCATCATCCAATCCGAAATTAAGCTCAATGCCTATTTCTGGCAATGGAGGATCAGGAGCACGCCAAGCTACCATAAATAAAAAAAGTAAAAACACGGCAATATGCGCCCCCACCGAAATGATGGCTCCCATCTGCTTGTTCTTCTTTTCTTTATCGGATTGATGCATTATTTCCCCGGTTTAGTTGCTATCGACACTTTCGCATTTAGCGAAGCAGCAATTCCTGCAACATTTACTAAATATTCAGTAGGAACGGTTTTATCTACATGAAGTGTAATAATGGCCTCACTCCCACTTATTTCTCTTGCCAATTCTCTTTCCAAATTAGACTCCACCACCCTTCTATTATTAATAAAATATTTTAAATCCTTGGTTATAGTTACCGAGGTTTTCTGCATTACAATCTTCGATTTTTTTGTAGAAGGCAGGTTTACTGGTAAACCTGAAGGTGTAATAAAAGAACTGGTAAGCATAAAAAAGATCAATAGCAAGAATATAATATCCGTCATAGAGGATACACTAAAGCTGCTATCAATTTTATGTTTCGATTCTAACCCCATCTTATTTTGGTTCTTGTAACAAATCGATAAATTCTATAGAAGAGTACTCCATAGTATGTACTGCTTTTTGAAGCCTTGTAACGAGGTAGTTATACCCTAAATAAGCAATAATGCCCACTAATAACCCTGCTGCGGTAGTAACCATGGCTTCATAAATACCTGCAGAAAGTAGTTTTGGACTCACAGCGCCTTCTTCTTGTGCAATCGACATAAATGCCTGAATCATACCAATAACAGTACCCAAAAAGCCTAGCATTGGAGCTGCACCGGATACCGTAGCTAAAAGAGGCAAATTTCGCTCCAACTTATAAAGCTCAATTTTTCCTACATTTTCAATAGAAACTTCTATGTTTTTTAATGGATGGCCAATTCTACTTAATCCTTTCTCAATCATGCGAGAAGCAGGCGTATCTACCTCCGCACAAGCCAGTTTGGCTCCACTTAAATCCCCATTACTCACTAAAGATTTTACTTTATCCATAAACCCTTCGGGTGTAAGCAGAGCTTGTTTAAGTGTACGTATGCGCTCTACAAACACATATACTGCTACCAAAGAAAGTAAGGCAATAGGAATCATCATAATTCCTCCTTTAAACAAAAGGTCGATTACTTGAACCGACCC
>CAZZML010000591.1:0-2220 GCA_964654735.1 uncultured Roseivirgaceae bacterium
TTATGTTTAAAAAAATACTGATAGCCAATAGAGGTGAAATTGCATTACGTATTATACGAACGTGTAAAGAGATGGGAATCAAAACCGTTGCAGTATATTCAACTGCCGATGCTGAAAGTTTACATGTTAGGTTTGCTGACGAAGCAGTCTGTATTGGTCCGCCACTAAGTAGTGAGTCGTATCTTAAAATTCCAAATATAATGGCTGCTGCAGAAATTACGAATGCAGATGCTATCCATCCAGGATATGGTTTTTTAGCTGAAAATTCTAAGTTTTCTAAAATTTGTGCAGAACACGATATCAAATTTATTGGTGCAACTCCAGAAATGATTGATAGAATGGGAGATAAGGCTTCTGCAAGAGCAACGATGAAAGAAGCAGGAGTACCTACAATTCCAGGTAGTGAAGGTATACTAGAAACATTTGTAGAGGTTGAAAAACTTGCCAAAAAAATGGGTTATCCAGTAATGCTAAAAGCAACTGCTGGAGGTGGAGGAAAAGGGATGCGTGCAGTTTGGAAAGAGGAAGATTTGAAAGATATGTGGGATGCTGCCCGTCAAGAAGCAAAAGCATCTTTTGGAAATGATGCGATGTATATGGAAAAATTGATTGAAGAGCCGCGTCATATTGAAATACAAATTGTGGGTGATGCTTATGGTAAGGCCTGCCATTTATCAGAAAGAGATTGTTCGATTCAGAGGCGGCATCAAAAGTTGACGGAAGAAACACCTTCACCTTTTTTAACAAGTGCCCTTCGGAATAAAATGGGTAATGCCGCTGTTAAGGCAGCAGAATATATTAAATATGAAGGTGCGGGAACTATAGAATTTTTGGTTGATAAACATAAGAAATTCTACTTTATGGAAATGAATACTAGAATTCAAGTTGAGCATCCAATAACCGAACAAGTAATTGATTTCGATTTAATTCAGGAGCAGATTTTAGTGGCTTCAGGGGTGCCGATTTCAGGAAAAAACTATACTCCAAAATTACATTCAATAGAATGTAGAATTAATGCCGAAGATCCATATAATGACTTTAGACCTTCTCCAGGTAAAATTACAACTTTACATTCTCCCGGTGGCCATGGAGTGCGTTTAGATACACATGTATATGCAGGATACACAATTCCGCCAAATTACGATTCTATGATTGCAAAATTAATAACTACAGCGCAGACACGAGAAGAAGCTATTAATAAAATGAAGAGAGCATTGGATGAATTTGTAATTGAAGGGATTAAAACTACCATTCCGTTTCACAGACAATTAATGGAACATCCTGATTATTTAGCAGGTAATTATACGACGAAATTTATGGAGGACTTTGAAATGAAAGAAGAGTAAAGGTTCAAGTAATTAATAAAAAATAAAAGGGATATAGTTAACTATACCCCTTTTATTTTTACTTTTGATTCTATTTTCAAACAAAATGAAGCAAAAAGACTTACATATTGATGGAATTGATAAGATTATTCTTAAAAATTTGATGAAAAATGCTCGCGCTCCTATCTTAAGCATAGCAAGAGAAGTTGGTATCTCAGGTGCAGCAATTCATCAACGATTACGGAAATTAGAAAAATCGGGATTGTTAATGGGGTCAAAATTTATTGTCAATCCCAAAGTTTTAGGCTATAAAACTGTAGCTTTTATAGGTATTTTTCTAGACACTTCAAGTACCTATAAAGAAGCATTAAAACGATTGAAAGAAATTGACGAAGTTATTGAAAGTCATTATACTACAGGTAATTACGCTATTTTTATTAAAATTTTATGTAAAGATAATGAGCATTTAATGCAAGTATTGAACAAACAAATACAATTAATCAAAGGCGTGTCAAGAACAGAAACGTTTATTTCTTTAGACCAACAAATAGATAGGCAAATTAAGATTTAGATAAACTATTGTAGGCATAAAAAAGTTCAATTTTGCCTACAGAACTCAGTCTCTGCTACCCAAAATTCTAATTCCCCAATACAATACCATTGCTAAAGAACCCAATGCAGCAACTAAGTATGTTCTTGCAGCCCATTTTAAAGCATCTTTGGCGCCATCATGTTCTTGACTTGTTAGCATATTTTTATTTTCTAACCAAGCCAATGCTCTGTTGCTAGCGTCATATTCTACAGGTAACGTTATAAAACTAAATACAGTTCCCATTGCCATAAATACTAAACCAGTAACAGCAATGATAAACCCTATTCCAGTATTTCCAGAAGC
>CAZZML010000592.1:0-2219 GCA_964654735.1 uncultured Roseivirgaceae bacterium
GAGTAATCATAATATGCGCATTGGCTTTACCTGGAAACATTAACCATGGATGTCCAGGAGCATTAGGCTTTAAAGATAAACCTGTACTTGCTTGAGTTGCAAACGGAATATATACCACATAACGATATTTGGCATTTCTAACTTTACTACTATCGATATCAAACCAACCATTTTTTCCATGCAACAAATGCAATGTTGCAGGTTTTTTTGGCATTTCTAAAGCACCTTCTTTAGCCTCTTTTTCTCTAATATCTCTACGTTCTGTAAATGACTTCCCTTCTAATTTCAACGCTCTTCCTCTTGCCATATATGGATCTAAACCTATATGGTAACTTACAACTTCAAATCCTCCTTTATTAGGATTGTCAGCAATACAAATCATTTCATTTGTTCCTTCTTTAAGCGTTATAAAGTTCCCCTCATCGTCATAACCATAAACTTTGGCTCCTTCTCGTACTTCTTGAGGTGCAGCCAGCAATGCAGAAGCTATTTGCTGGGTAGCATTTAATTTTTGGTTAGGAATTTTTTCTTCAACAACAACTGTTTTAATCCCTTCTATTGATTTAGTTAATTCTGTTTTCTTCTCAGCTTCCTTACAACTAATTATCAATAATAATAGTAAAACAACAACTAGTAAATTTTTGTAAATTTTTAAAATATGCATAATAGTGATAGCGTTATATTAGATTATCTCCCGACTAAATTACTATAATTAATTTAGTTAATTGTTAAATTTTTATTTTAAGCTATATTTATAGGTTGATGTTCTTTAAAGTGTTTGTGCATCTATATTTTTCCTATAACTAAAAAGGTTTTGTTATATTTACTTCGTTAAAAATAATACTTGTATGAAAGTTATCACCCTAATTTTATTAATTTCAATATTTAGCTCTTGT
This sequence comes from uncultured Roseivirgaceae bacterium, assembly GCA_964654735.1. GTDB lineage: Bacteria > Bacteroidota > Bacteroidia > Cytophagales > Cyclobacteriaceae > JAKISE01. Next base: position 897 of record CAZZML010000592.1, read on the forward strand.
AATACTGAAAAGAAAATGACAACAGAAGAATTAGTCCAATATGCAAAGGAAATACATAAACATGTAATAATATTGGATACGCATAATGACATTAATGTGAAAAATTTCACTGACAGCATAAATTATAGCCAGCGCTTAGATAATCAAGTGAATTTACCTAAAATGAAAGAAGGAGGTCTAGATGTATCATGGCTTATAGTGTATACGGGTCAAGATTCATTGAATACAGAAGGCTATGAAAAAGCCTATGATAATGCTATGTCTAAATTTGAGGCAATTCATAGATTGGTAGAACAATATGCACCAGACCAGATTGAGTTGGCCTTAAGTGCTGATGAAGTTCGTATACTATATACTTCTGGCAAGAAAATAGCAATGATTGGTGTAGAAAATGGATATCCCGTAGGTACAGATATTGGTAATGTTAAAAAATTCTATGATTTAGGAGCTAGGTATATGTCATTAGCGCATAATGGACATAGTCAGTTAAGTGATTCTCATACTGGAGAAAAAGACAATATATGGTTGCATAATGGGTTGAGTGAATTAGGAAAGCAAGTGATTGCTGAAATGAATAAATATGGAATCATGGTAGATATTTCACATCCTTCAAAAGAAGCCATCAAACAAATGATAGCCTTGTCTAAAGCTCCGGTTATTGCTTCACATTCTTCAGCGAGAGCACTATGTAATCACAGTAGAAATTTGGATGATGAATTGCTACAATTAGTAAAAGAAAATAATGGAGTTGTACAAGCGGTAGCTTTTAAGTCCTATTTAAATACTGAAAAGTTTGATAAACGTGTAAAGTATGATATTGAAGTAGCCAAACAAATTTTAGATTCAATGAATGTAGAATGGTTAGAACGTGAAGAAATTGGAAAACTTTCTGCGGCTGATCGTGGAGTCTATTTTGAGCATTTAGGCAAAATGGTTCCTATTCGTAACAAAAAAATGAAACATATGAAAGATTTACCACCTGCAGTTGATGTTGGAGATTTTGTGGATCATATAGATTATTTGGTTGAAAAAATGGGTGTTGACCACGTTGGTATCAGTTCAGATTTTGATGGTGGTGGTGGCATTGAAGGCTGGGAAGATGCCTCAGAAACATTTAATGTAACACTTGAATTAGTAAAACGTGGATATACTGAAATACAGATACACAAACTATGGGCTGATAATTTATTACGTGTATTAGATGATGTTCAAAAAGTAGCTACTGAAATTCAAAATAAAAGCTAACTCTACTTGGTAAATAATTTTAAAATATCCTCACTAATACGTTTGGGTTTTAAGGTCGTTGCATCTAATAAGCAAAAT
>CAZZML010000593.1:0-2218 GCA_964654735.1 uncultured Roseivirgaceae bacterium
TGATTTGAAGCTGTTTAGCTACGGAATAGATTTTCTGGTGAATAATGCGGGTTAAGTTTTGGTGTGTAAAGGGCTTTCTTTTTATCTTTGGAAACTTCCTTGAGTATTTCATAATATCTTTGAGAAGAATTATTGATATATGACCAGAGATAAACGACCATTTTACGTACTTTATGAAGACAATCATTTGCTGATTGTGAATAAGGCATCAGGAGTTTTAGTACAGGGCGATCATACAAAAGATAAACCACTGGTTGAGCTTTGCAGAGATTATGTTCGTAATAAATACAACAAACCCGGCAACGTTTTTATGGGTTTAGTACACCGGATCGATAGACCTGTGAGTGGTATTGTGGTACTTGCTAAAACCTCCAAAGGGCTAGAGCGCATGAGTAAATTATTTCACGATAGGAAAGTACAAAAAACCTACTGGGCCATTACTAAACATAAGCCAAGGTTATCTGAGAACTCTCGTAACCAAGGAACGCTCATAAATTGGTTAAAAAAGGATGGCTCCAAAAATACGGTTACTGCTTACCAAGAAGAAACGGAAGGTGCTCAAAAAGCAGAACTTAGTTATAGGGTAATTGGGAAATTAAACGACCATTTTTTATTAGAAATAAAGCCAAAAACAGGACGGCCACATCAAATAAGAGCACAGTTAGGAGCTGTTAGAACTCCTATTAAGGGCGACTTGAAATATGGGTTTACTTCTGCTAATGTAGATAAGTCAATTAACCTACATGCTCGAAAACTATACTTCCAACATCCTGTAAAAAAAGAGCCTATTGAAATAATTGCCCCTGTACCTGAAACAGATTTTTGGGAACAATTTTTAGGCCTAGAAAAAACAAAGGTGAAAGATAAAGAAATTGATACCAGATTTTAGCCAATTAATAGAGGTGTCCTTAACAATAAAAAGCTTCTAAACACGATGGAAACCCTACGGGAACAAAGATAAACAACGATTTGTCGGTGTTATATTTTTTTTCAATAGCTTTGGCTATTCAAAAAAAACATGCCTTGCAACTCATTGTTTCTTTGAAAGAAATGAATTAATAGAGGTTCCCTTATTTTTGCGCAAATTATTAATTCTTGAAAAGACTTTTATCCTTCCATATCGCATTTCTAATTATTAGTATTTCGTGGGTTCAAGCGCAAAAAATAGATACTGTAAGGCTATATAATGGGGATAAAATTACCTGTGAGATTATTAGTTTAGCTAAAGGAAAGTTAAATGTAAAAACCTCGGATATGAGTAGGCTTAGCATCAAATGGGCTAAAATATCTTCAATAGAAACTTTGCATAGATTTGAAATTATTTTAAAAGACCATAGTGTATATTATGGGAAATTTAAAAAAGGGCTACCAGGCTCTGCTATGGTTTCATTTGGTGTGTTTCAGGAATTAATTTCGTTGCATGAAATTACGAGTTTAGTGCAAGTAAATTCCAATTTTTGGAAACAGATCAATGGCTCGTTTGATGCAGGATTTTCCTTTACTAAGGGAAACGAAAACCTGCAGTTTAACAGTTCCGGAGAAATGGAGCACCGCACCAAAAGGTTTTTGAATACCCTGAGTTTTACTTCAGTAATAACAGAAAATAGCCAAAGGCAAAGTAGAAAACAAGATGGAGGATATACACTCAAAGCTTTTCACAAAAAATCGTTTTTTACAACGTATAATTTAAGCTGGGAACAAAACACAGAGTTAGGAATCGAGAATAGAGCCTCCTCGAATGTAAGGTTTGGGTTTACTCCTATAGACAATAGCTCAAACTTACTCGATGTTTCAGCCGGTGTACTGCTTAACAGAGAGTTTGATAGTGAACAAAACGCCACCAATAATACAGAAGGGATTATTAATGTTACCTACGATTTTTTCCTCTTTACCAAGCCAGATATTGACCTTACTACAAGCTTGGTGGCTTACCCAAGTTTTACAGTAAAAAACAGGTTTAGGTCTGAATTTAATTTTAGGATGAGATGGAAAGTGTTTAATAATTTTACGCTCAATTTTAAGTATTATTTTACCTATGATAATAAGCCACCCACAGTAGGAGCCCTAACGTTCGATTATGGCATCAACACTTCTATCGGATACACGTTTTAATTAGTGCCGGCCGTAGATTTTTCTTTTTATCCTGTTAAATTTGAGTAACCTACCTATCCTGAATAATTCATGAATAATCTATTACGCATTCCAATTGCCAACCATT
>CAZZML010000594.1:0-2206 GCA_964654735.1 uncultured Roseivirgaceae bacterium
AGTATTTTTTAAAGAAGTATAGGGCAAAAATGTCCCCGAAAGCTTTCGGGGGTTCGGCTAAAGTATGCTTAACTTAACACTAGTTTAGGATAAAATAATTGCAAATAGTACATTTGAAACCGCAACATCTGTATAAATTTAACCAAACCATACTATGAAATTCGATAACCTTTTTTCAAACACTTATTACGGAAACACGCTGTCTGACTGGTCTATTTCTATTTTAATAATTATTGGCTCCATTTTTATAGGTAAAATACTCTATTGGTTCTTGAGTAAAATCGTTAAAAAAATTACTAAAAAGACAAAAAGTAAATTTGATGATATAATTATAGATATGATCGAAGAGCCACTTGTGGTGATCATTACCGTTATGGGTTTTTGGTTTGGTTTGAGTAGGTTACACTTATCTGATGGACTCAATTCCTTTATTGGACATAGTATGCATGCTGCCATTATAATTACCGTAACGTGGATGATTGCCAGATTATTTGATGCCATAATTGAGCAGTATGTAGTACCAATGACTCAAAAATCTGATACGGATTTAGATGATATGATTTTACCCGTTATCAGAAAGGCTGTCCGGGCAATGATTTGGATTTTGGGTGTAATCGTGGCACTAAATAATGCAGGCATTGAAATTGCCCCACTTATTGCCGGCCTCGGAATAGGAGGTTTGGCGTTGGCAATGGCAGCCAAAGACACAGTGGCTAATTTTTTTGGTGGCTTCACCATTTTTACCGATAAGCCTTTTAAAGTAGGAGACCGCATTAAAATTGGAGATTTCGATGGGGTTATTTATGAAGTAGGCTTACGAAGTTCTCGTATGACAACGCTGGAAGGGAGGATGGTTACGATTCCGAATGCGAAAATTGCAGATTCTATGATTGAAAATGTGACGGAAGAGCCTTCTCGTAAAATTGTGAATACGCTTGGTTTAGTGTATGATGTAACCGCTGAGCAAATTCAACAAGCTATGAAATTGCTAGAAGATATAGCAGTTGCTAACAAAAATTTAGAAGAAAAAGTAATTATTGGTTTTTCAGGCTTTGGCGATTCGGCCTTAGAGATAACCTTTATCTACTATATTAAATCGGGTGCAGATATAATGGAAACCAGAACCCAAATAAACCTCGAAGTACTAAAACAGTTTACAGAGCATAAACTTGATTTTGCTTACCCTACTCAAATGATTTATACCAAGGAGGTTAAGTAGGTACTGTCTTAAAAGGGTACCCTTAGGTTGAACTCAGGTTATAACAATTAAGCTAATAATGCGAAGTAAGGCTGGCAGTCCTGATAAACCATTGGGATTGGACTTTTGCCTCCGTAGCAAGGCAGATTGAAATAAATTTTATGCTTTATAGTTTCACTATTTAAGTAAATAAACTATTTTTGCACCTCGAATTTAAGAAATTAATACAATGGCTGTCACCAGACTTAAAAGAAAAGCACGTAGAAATAAGCTCACTTCAAAGCTAAGAAATCAAAAGTTAGCATTAGAAAGTGCTAAACCGGTTATAAAAAATGTTGATGTAGAAGCTGTTAAGGCTAAATTTAAAGCTGTACCAGCAGTGGAAACGAAACCTGCTGCTGAAGCAAAACCTGTAAAAGTAGAGAAAGAAGCAGCAGCTCCTAAGGCTGAGGCTAAAATAGAAGCTCCTGCAAAAGAAACTAAAAAAGCTCCTGCTAAAAAAGTAGCAGCCCCTAAAGCGGCAAAAAAAGAGGAGGCTCCCAAAGCAGCAAAAAAAGCACCGGCTAAAAAGAAAGCTCCTGCAAAGAAAAAAGAAGACTAAGTATTTTTTTATACGAAATTGAAAGGGTTGGCAAATGCCAACCCTTTTTTTGTGGCTACTACTTCTTCTTCGCTAATACTGGTAGATGCAACAACTTTAGAAGAAAATTTATTTCAGCTTAAAAAACCTTGTCCTTTGGGCAAGGTAATGTTCTTTAGGCTATGCCTGTATTTGCTTCCACAAAAAAATGAATAATGAATATCGGATGTACTATAAATAACTGGACAGTAAGTTAAGATAAAAGTTGTTATCAGGACAATTTAAAGCAGAACCCTGCTCATCTTATCCACCGAATCCTTGAGCATTATTTTGTTTCAAATATACATTAACTCGTACACATAAATGTGTCACCATACATTTATGTGTACGAGTTAATGTATATTTGCCAGATGAAACGAGATGCTCTT
>CAZZML010000595.1:0-2204 GCA_964654735.1 uncultured Roseivirgaceae bacterium
CAAATAATGAGTTTCATATTTTAGTAAATAACACAGGCGGCCCTTCTGGGGGCAAGGCTGTTGACGCTGATATTTCAGAGTTCACCTCTGCCTTTTCCAATCATTTAATAAATAACCAGTTACTGGCGCAGGCCATTACTCCTTTTATGGTGTCGGAAGGGTATGGGAGAATTATAAATATCATCTCTACTTCCGTAAAAATGCCATTGAATGGCTTGGGGGTTTCCAATACCATTCGTGGAGCGGTGGCAAGTTGGGCCAAAACCTTAGCAAACGAACTGGGCTGCTTTGGTATTACGGTAAATAATGTATTGCCGGGTGCCACCAACACCGTAAGGTTAAGTTCTATTATTGAGAACAAATCAAAAAAACTTGGTAAAACAATAGAGGAAGTGAGCAATGCAATGAAAGCAGAAGTGCCTGCCAAACGATTTGCGGAGGCTAACGAAGTGGGGGCTGCCGTAGCATTTTTGGCTTCTCCTGCGGCTGCCTATATAAATGGAATAAATGTGCCGGTGGATGGGGGAAGAACGGGTTGTTTGTAGCTAATGTCCTTTTCTTATGCTGAGGAACGAAGCATCTTCTACAAAAGTAAAGTGATACAAAAAAGACTCTTCATTCCTCAGAATGAAAAAAGAGCACAAAGTTAAACCGAGAGTTATGGAAAGAATACTAAACTATATCGATGGTAAACTAATAGAACCTACTACCGGCATCTATTTAGATAATATCAACCCGGCCATTGGGGAAGTGTATTCTTACATACCAGATTCAAATGCAGCAGATGTGGAACTGGCTGTAAAAGCAGCAGAAAAAGCCAAAGAGGCTTGGGGTGCCATGCCCATTGAAGACCGGTCAGATGCATTATTAAAAGTAGCCGACCTAATTGATAAAAACCTTGAAGCCCTTGCCAAAGCCGAGAGCATTGATAATGGTAAACCAATCAGTTTGGCTAGAGCAGTTGATATTCCCAGAGCCTCTGCTAATTTTAGGTTTTATGCCAAAGCCATTATTAACCAAAGCACCAAAGCGCATATTACGCCCAACAAAGGAATTAATTACACGGTACGTGAACCACTGGGGATTGCGGGTTGTATTTCCCCATGGAACTTACCTCTATATCTTTTCACTTGGAAGATCGCTCCTGCCTTGGCCAGCGGAAATTGCGTAATAGCCAAACCTTCTGAAATTACTCCTATGAGTGCCTATTTGCTTAGTAAGATTTGCATAGAAGCAGGATTACCAGCTGGGGTATTAAACATTGTACATGGCTTGGGTCAACAGGTAGGAGAAGCCATTGTGGCTCACCCTAATATTCCCGCTATTTCGTTTACCGGAGGTACAGCAACCGGGCAAAAAATTGCCAGCATAGCGGCTCCTATGTTTAAGAAATTATCCTTAGAACTTGGCGGTAAAAACCCCAATATTATTTTTGATGACTGTGATTTTGAAGATGCCTTAGCTACTACCTTACGCTCATCCTTTGCCAACCAAGGTCAAATTTGCTTATGTGGTTCTCGCATTTATGTGCAGCGTGGTATTTACGATAAATTTTTAGCCGCCTTTGTTGCCAAAGTTAGCACCATGCAAGTGGGCGACCCATTAGAAGAAGCCACTAAAACTGGAGCTGTGGTGAGTGAACAGCATCAAGAAAAGATTCTGCATTATATAAGCTTGGCTCGCTTAGAAGGAGGAAAAGTGCTGGCAGGAGGCAATGCCTACAACCCAGAAGGCCGATGCAAGAATGGCTATTTTGTACAGCCCACAGTTATTACTGATCTTGACGAAAGCTGCCGCACCAACCAAGAAGAAATCTTTGGCCCTGTAGTTACCGTACAACCTTTTGATACCGAAGAAGAAGCCATTGCCTTGGCCAATAGCACAAAATACGGCCTTTCAGCTACTGTATGGACACAAAATCTAACAAGAGCGCACAAAGTGGGTGCTGCACTTAAGGCAGGCATTGTATGGGTTAACTGCTGGCTTATACGCGATTTACGCACTCCCTTTGGTGGCGTAAAACAAAGTGGCGTAGGCCGAGAAGGCGGAGATGAGGCACTCAACTTTTTTACGGAAGAGAAGAATATTTGTATTAAGGCATGATATATGGTTTTAATACATAATTATCATAACTTTATTCAAATACAAATGTTTGTAAACATTTGTAAATATTTAAAAACGACAAGTGCTGTTACCGAATTGTT
>CAZZML010000596.1:0-2203 GCA_964654735.1 uncultured Roseivirgaceae bacterium
TGCCTTGCCGCAGGCAGGGATTTTAGAATGTTGAAGTATTCGACCCTCTTCTTAAATCAATATTCGTTAATCGATATTCATTATTCATTTTTTTGTGGAAGCAAATACAGGCATAGCCTAAAGAACATTACCTTGCCCAAAGGACAAGGTTTTTTAAGCTGAAATAAAACTATCAGCTAGGTTACTGACATATATCATTTTAAAATAAGACTAATTGGTCTTATTTTATGTTGGATTTGATATTCTCATCTAGAGATATAAATCCTATGTAAAACCTTAAACTAATTTGTATGCTATCAAAAAAACAAGCAAAAGCATTTTTTCTGGGTGGTACAATTCTGTTTTCAGCAATCTTTTTAGGATTGTCGTTCGAAACAGTAACCACATCTATGCCCGAGAAAACAAATGCTGACCAAATTACTGATGCCGTAATACGCGGTAAAGTTATTTGGGAATCGAACAATTGTATGGGCTGCCATACAATTTTAGGAGAAGGAGCTTATTACGCTCCTGAGTTAACACGAGTATATTCGCGCAAGGGCGAATCGTACATTAAAACTGTGCTTATGGCAAAAGAGCCCTGGGCTCCCAGGGGTAGAAAAATGGTGGCTTATGGGCTTTCTGAAGAGGACGCTAATGATGCTGTCGCCTTTTTAAAATGGATAAACGAAATGGATTTAAACGGATTTCCGCCTGAACCGGATCCAGCGTTAAGCAATTAATTTAACAGTTAAAGAAGAAACAGATGAAATATAAATCACAAAAAGTTGCCTATTGGTTTTTTGCACTAAGCATGCTGCTTATTACGTTGCAAATTGTTTATGGCTTTATTATGGGCTTTGCGCATATGGGGTACGATGGGCTACACGAAATTATTCCTTTTAATGTAGCACGAGCTACACATAATAACCTATTAGTAGTTTGGTTACTTTCAGGTTTTATGGGAGCGGCCTATTATATTATTCCCGAAGAATCTCAAAACGAACTGGTTTCGGTAAAACTGGCATATATCCAATTAATAACCCTTGCCCTTGTTGGGGTAACTGCCGTTATTGGTTTCCACTTTAACTGGTGGGAAGGCCGTAAGTTTTTAGAAATTCCTCGTCCGTTAGATTATCTGGTTGTAATAAATGTACTTACATTTTTAGGTATAATCCTCGTTACCTTATTTAAAGGCAAAAAACAATCTACTACCGCTATGGTGTTAACCATGGGCTTGGTGTTTGCAGCCCTATTATACCTGCCCGGCATGATTTGGTTCGACAGCCAGGCGATGGATTCATTCTTTCGCTGGTGGGTTGTTCACCTTTGGGTAGAGGGCGTTTGGGAGTTAATTATGGGCGGTATTCTTGCCTTCTTACTCATTAAACTTACAGGGGTTGATAGAGAAGTAATTGAAAAATGGCTTTATGTTATAGTTGGCCTTACCTTCCTTTCCGGAATTTTAGGTACAGGGCACCACTACTACTACATTGGTGCACCGGAGTATTGGTTAATTATTGGTGGTATTTTCTCGGCATTGGAACCTCTGGCCTTTTTAGCAATGGCATTGTTTGCCATACATATGTATCGCAAAGGAGGCAAAAAACACCCTAATAAAATTGCTATTTACTGGACACTAGGCTCTGCTATTGTTTCTTTTGTGGGAGCCGGGTTACTTGGGTTAGCCCACACCTTGCCCGCAGTAAATATGTACACCCACGGCACATTGGTTACCGCAATGCATGGCCACCTTGCTTTTTGGGGAGCCTATGGTATGATTGTTTTTGCCATGATTACTTATGCCTTGCCCCAATTAACAGGTCGCAAACTGTTTGATAATGTGATGGGGCTTTATGCTTTTTGGTTATCGTTAATAGGAATGGTAGGCATGACTGTTGCTTTTGGAGTAGCAGGTGTAGCACAAGTTTACCTTGAACGAAGAATGGGGCTTGAGTTTATGGTTGCTCAAAAAGAAATAGAAGTTCATTTCTTTGTGTTGATTTTATGCGCCACCTTGTTTACAACGGGCGTTGGCATGTTTATCGCTAATTTTCTTAAACATGGCCAGCCAAACGATGAAGCAATAGGACAAGAAAATGACGACTTTGGTTCATTAGAAACTAGCCCATAATAGATAGTTCCTGAAATCCGCAAGGAACTTTGTGGTGAAAGCCATAAGATGATGTTAGTCAGGTGCTCGCACAGATATTTGGAACGGAAT
>CAZZML010000597.1:0-2193 GCA_964654735.1 uncultured Roseivirgaceae bacterium
ATGTCCATATTAGATAATACAAAAATGCTGTCCTAGTTAGAACTTAGCCATACAACTCAATTAGCCGTTTTTTAAACCGGGTTCAGGTTACAAGATTATTTAAAAAAATTAGCCTAAAGTTTTCAAAATCTTAGCACTCTTTGTGCCTTCTTAGCGAACTTTGTTGTTAAAACTTACTGTCTTGGAAAACTATAACTATTGCCATAGCCTAACTAAGTATAAAAGAAGAAATACCATCGAAATTAAAATTGGAAATGTATCTATGGGTGGCACCAATCCAATTAGAGTACAGTCCATGACAACCTGCGATACGATGGATACATTGGGTACCGTAACTCAGGCAATAAAAATGGTGGAGGCGGGGTGCGAGTACATTCGAATCACTGCCCCGGGAATTAGAGAAGCTGAAAATCTAAAAATCATAAAACAAGAATTACTTGCCAGAGGCATTAATGTGCCATTAGTTGCAGACATTCATTATACGCCAAATGCAGCTATTGAAGCTGCAAAGCATGTAGAAAAAGTGAGAATAAACCCCGGTAATTATGCTGATAACAAACGGTTTAAGACCATTGAATATACCCCTGAAACTTATAGAGAGGAAATTGTTCGAATTAGGGAAAAATTTGTCCCTTTAATAAACCAATGTAAAAAGTACAATACAGCAATGCGTATTGGTACCAACCATGGTTCACTTTCCGATAGGATTTTAAGCCGATATGGCGATACACCCATAGGAATGGTAGAGTCTGCTCTGGAGTTTGTTCGTATTTGCGAGGATGAAAATTACTTTGACATAGTACTATCCATGAAAGCAAGCAATACAAGGGTGATGGTACAAGCCTATCGTTTACTTGTACATAAAATGGAAGCAGAGGGGTTGAAGCCATATCCACTTCATTTAGGTGTTACCGAAGCCGGTGATGGAGAAGATGGTAGGATAAAATCATCGGTAGGTATAGGCACGTTGCTCGAAGATGGGCTGGGCGATACTATCCGTGTTTCTTTAACCGAAGAGCCCGAGTTGGAAATTCCAGTGGCAGGTGCACTGGTAAAAAGGTATTCGCCTTATAAAAGCGATGCCCTAAAAAACATTAAAATAGCTGCTAAAAGCCCCTTTGAGTACCAACTAAGGCCAACGGTAGAAATTGAAGATTTTGGCGGAGAGAGTTTGCCACGAGTTATTGCCAATTATTCGAACCAGCAGCTAAAAGAGCAAAACGATTTACGAGTAATTGGTTATAGGTATATTTCTGCAACTGATAAATGGATTAGCTTGGATACCGCAGCAGATTATATTTATCTTGGGAAAAACAAATTGAGTATCGAGTTACCTTCTGGTTTAAAAGCGATTGTAGAGGCCACTGTTTGGAATCAAAATCGTTTACAATCAAATACATATCCGTTATTTAACCTACAAGAATATAGTTCACAAGCATATCGCCATTCAACATTAAATTTTTTAGAAATTGATTTAGAAACTATCGATAAATTGCCTGTTATTGATATTAAAACAGTATTACTTTTAAAAACAAATACAAAAAACCCAATGCAGGCTTATCGGCAGTTTGTTTTGCAGTTGATGGAACAAAACAATAAAGCTCCGGTAGTTTTAGCTCACAATTATTCAGGTATGGAAGCAGAAGATTTTCAACTATTTGCTGCAACTGATATGGGAGGGGTGTTAATTGATGGATTGGCAAATGGGATAATGATTAGATATACTACACCAACGTGTAACTTTAATGAGTTATCCAACAATACGGCATTTGGTATATTGCAGGCTGCCAGAACACGTATGTCGAAAACAGAGTATATTTCGTGCCCTTCATGCGGAAGAACCTTATTCGATTTGCAATTAACAACTGCAAAAATTAAAGAGCGAACCGACCATCTTAAGGGTGTAAAAATTGGAATAATGGGCTGTATTGTAAATGGCCCGGGCGAAATGGCTGATGCCGATTATGGATATGTGGGTGCGGGCATCGAAAAAATATCTTTGTACAAGGGACAAGAAGTAGTTAAAAAAGGGCTTAAGCCAGAAGTGGCAGTTGATGCACTAATCCAACTTATAAAAGAAGATGGACGTTGGGTGGAACCAGAGAAAATAGTGATCAGTTAATGATGTTCAATTAACCATTACCTAGATTGAGCGATTCAGTGGAGATGAGAAGTGCTAAGAGACTGAGAATA
>CAZZML010000598.1:0-2184 GCA_964654735.1 uncultured Roseivirgaceae bacterium
AAGGTTTAAAAGTAGATAAAGAAAAAAGCTTTACCAATTATTTATAAAGAGATTAAATTAAACCATGGCTATAGAATAGATTTATTGATAGAGAACAAAGTAGTAATTGAACTTAAAACAGTTGAATTTTTAACCGACGTTCATACTGCACAAATATTAACATACATGAAATTAGGGAATTATAATCTAGGTTTATTATTAAACTTTCATGTGAAACTTTTAAAAGAAGGAATTAAAAGATTTAAAATATAAACTTTGTGAATCTTTGTGTTTCTTCGTGAAACTTTGTGAAATAACTTATGAAAGCATATATAAACAACATCGCACATCAAATACAACAAGGCGAAACCATCTTAGAATTCGTAAGAAGAATTGAAGATATAGACGCCATACCTACCATGTGTCAAGATGATAGATTAGAGAATTTTGGCTCCTGTAGAGTATGTTCTGTAGAAGTGGCTCGTGAAAAAGACGGGCTTACTAAAACGATGGCTTCTTGCCACACTCCTATTGCTGATGGTTTGTACATTTATCACAATACTGACAAAATGAAGCGTTTACGTAAGAATATTGTTGAATTGGTATTGACCGATTATCCTTCTGATAAGGTTTTTGCTCCTGAAGGAAAAAATCCAACCGAATTCCAAAAAACCATTGCCCAGATTGGCATTCCGAATGTTCGTTATCCTAAAGGGGATAACCACTTAGATATTGAGTTAGATAGAGCGCATCCTTATATAAAATCAGACTTATCACAGTGTATAAATTGCTATCGCTGTGTTCGTGCCTGTGAAGAAATTCAAGGCGAAATGATCTTAGGTATGTCAGGACGAGGGTTTGCAACAAATATCATCAAAGGTTTTGATACTACTTTTGATGAATCTGCCTGTGTATCTTGTGGTGCTTGTGTACAAACCTGCCCTACCGAAGCTTTAACCGATAAATTTGAAACAAAAACCATAGTTGCAGATGAGGTTATTCGTACTACCTGTACGTATTGTGGAGTGGGCTGTCAATTAGATGTATCAAAAATAAACGGCCAAATCAAAGGAATTCAAGCACCAGAAACAGCTGAAGTAAATCAAGGACATACGTGTTTAAAAGGGCGATTTGCATTTCAATTTTATGATCATCCTGATCGTTTAAGAGAGCCTCTTATCAAACGTAATGGAAAATTTGAAGTTGTAACTTGGGATGAAGCCTATGATTTTATTGCTAACAAACTAACTCAGATAAAAACTGATTTTGGTAAAAATAGTATTGGTGGTATCTCCTCTTCAAGAGCAACCAATGAAGAGAATTACTTAATGCAAAAGTTTATAAGAACTGTTATAAACACCAATAACATAGATGGTTGTGCACGTGTATGTCATGCGCCAACTGCTTATGGAATGCAACAAGCATTCGGTACCGGAGCAGCTACAAACTCTATTGAAGAATTAGATCAAACGGATGCTATTTTCTTGTTTGGCGCTAATCCTACTGAAGCACATCCTGTAACCGGAGCAAAAATCAAACAATTATTTATGCAAGGAGTTACCAGTATTGTGGTTGATCCTGTACAAACCAAATTGGCAAAATTAGCTATGTATCATTTACAATTACGCCCAGGTACTAATGTGGCTATTTTAAATATGATGGCACATTACATCATTAAGGAAGATTTGGTGAATCCTGAATTTATCACAAAATATACAGAGTATTATGCTGATTTTAAAAAGCATGTGAGTGATTTAGATATGGATGAATTAGAAACGCTAACCGGTGTTTCTAAAGCATTGGTCCGCGATACAGCAATTGCCTATGCTTCTGCAAACAATGCCATGGAAATGCACGGATTAGGTGTTACAGAACACTTTCAGGGCAGTAAAACCGTCATGTTACTATCAAATATCGCGATGATGACCGGAAATATTGGGAGAAATGGTGTTGGTTTAAATCCACTTCGTGGTCAGAACAATGTACAAGGAGCGGCAGATATGGGGGTTCAACCACATCAAACTGCCGGATATATGGATGTGAATAATAGTGAAGTTCAAGATTATTTTACCGATAAATATGGTGTAACTATGCCAACAGAAGAAGGATTAAAAATTCCTGAAATGATCAATGCAACTATGGATGGAGACTTTAAAGCATTGTGGATTGTTGGTGAAGATACCTTGATGACCGATCCAAACTCTA
>CAZZML010000599.1:0-2172 GCA_964654735.1 uncultured Roseivirgaceae bacterium
CATATTGGGAGCAGCATTGCTTTGGAGCCAATTTGGCTTTGCCCAATCAGAGGATAAACCAAAACTGGAAATTAACGGTTTTGTACGAAACTTTACAGGGGTATTATTAGCGCCTCCCAACGAGTATAGCATTATTCAAAACACATTAAATTTAGAGTTTCGTTTGCAATCAGATAAGTTTGCCCTTTATGCAAACCCTTATTATTTTCAATACCCCAATAAGGCCGATGAGTTTAGGCTACGCGAAGCCTATGTTGATGTTTACCTAGATAAGTTTGATTTTAGGTTAGGAAAACAGCAAATTGTTTGGGGGCAGGCCGATGGCGTGTTTATAACAGATATTGTTTCGCCCTTAGACCTCACCGATTTCCTTATGCGAGATTTTAATGAAATTAGAATAGGAATAAATGCGGCTAAAATTAATTACTACCCAAGCTACGATCATAGTTTTGAGTTGGTATGGATACCCTCCTTTACTCCCGGTATTCTTCCTGAAACAGAAGGTATTTGGAACCCTCCCATTGAATTTGCTGCACCCCCAACCTTTGATAATTCAAATAGAGAAGTGCCTTTTACACTGGAAAGTAGCGAGGTGTTTTTAAAGTACAGCATGAGTAAATCCTGGGCAGATTTTCAATTAATGGGAGCCTATACCTGGGACGATGCCCCCACCATGCATGTAACCCCCATTGCACCTCCGGATCCTGCAGCACCCGGCTTGCTTATAAAACCAGAACACCACCGGTTAGCCCTGGCAGGAATGAGCTTTAATACACAAGTGGCCAACTTTGTGATTCGTGGAGAAGGAGCCTATTATTTTGACAAATATTACCAAACCACCAACCCGGCATCTGTTGATTTTTTAGTACAAAAAAACTTTATTAACTATGTGGTTGGTTTAGATAAAACCATTGGCGACTGGAAATTTAGCACACAGTTTATCCAGCGTGTTATTATTGATTATGATGAGCAAATAAAAGAGGAGGAAGTGGATAATCTTGCCACATTATTAATAAGTAAGTCGATGTTTCGAGAAACCGTTCGATTGGAATGGTTTTCTTACCATGGCCTTACCAACAACGATGCTTTAATGAGAATTAGAGGATTTTACTACCCTCAGGATGCCGTTAGCCTTGAATTAGGAGCCAATATTTTTACTGGCAGCAAAGGTATGTTTGGGCAGTACGATGATAACGATATGATGTATGTTAGAATTAAATATAATTTTTAATCAGGTTAAACTTAAACACTATGAAACTTACTAAAATTATTGCCGGATTTATAATAGCTTCCGGGCTTTTGGTGTCTTGTGGGGCACCAAACGAGCAAAAACACGAAACGCACCAAAAGGAGGCCCCCCACGAGCACGATAAAAAGGAAGTTGCACCTGCTTTAACACTAAATAATGGTGCTAAATGGATGGCAGATGAAACTACTTATAATGGAATGCAAGCAATGAAATTAGCAGTAACCAATTTTAGTACGGCACATGCTAACGCTACCATTAATGAGTATAAAACATTAGGAAACCAACTTGGCACAATTACCAAAGAGATTATAGCCAAGTGTAGTATGCAAGGGCCTGACCATGATCAGTTGCATATTGTATTAGCACCTATGCTTGCAAATGTTGATGTTATAAAAAAAGGAACAGATTTAGAAGCTTCAATAAAAAATATTGAAGCCCTTGAAGCTTCTTTAGAGCAGTTTTTTGCTCATTTTGAATTGAAGTGATAATTGTTAACCTAGGTTAGGTTGAGTCAGGTTAATTATATTAACCTGAAAAAAAAGAGGCCGGGTGTAGGCTCAGTCTCTTAATTTTCAAATTTAAATAAGCGATGGAAACTACAAGTAATTTGAGAAGTCAAAGTGAGAATCTGCTAGAAGACCTCTTTCACCATGAGATAGGAAAGAGTGCGCGTCTTCGGGCTATTATTCTAATTGGATTATTGTCGTTTGTTGGTATTTCTTTATTGCTGGTCTATCTGTTTTTTGGAGAACAATACATTGATATTTTTGAGTCTAATATCGCAATTTATGCCCTTATAATTTATGCATTGGTAATAATTGGGTACGAACTACTAGTACATTATTTGGTTAAAGCTAAAAGCGAATGGTTCAATCTTAGATCAAAATTTTCAGCCTATTTTACTACATTTTCCGAAATAAGCC
>CAZZML010000600.1:0-2172 GCA_964654735.1 uncultured Roseivirgaceae bacterium
TATTTAATAGCTTTAGGTTTTTCAGTTATTGCAATTTATTTTTACTTTGCTTAATATCAAATAATTATGTCGTTAAATTCAAAAGTACCAGAAGGTCCGATTAAAGATAAGTGGACCAACTATAAAGATAAAATTGATCTAGTAAATCCAGCGAACAAACGTAATATTGATATTATAGTCGTTGGAACCGGTCTTGCTGGTGGATCTGCCGCCGCTACATTGGCCGAACTGGGTTATAATGTAAAAGCCTTTGCATACCAGGATTCTCCCAGGCGTGCACATTCAATTGCCGCTCAAGGCGGAATTAATGCTGCAAAAAATTACATGGGTGATGGCGATTCTAATTATCGATTATTTTACGATACAGTAAAAGGAGGAGATTATCGCTCACGCGAAGCCAATGTTTATCGATTGGCCGAGGTATCGTCAAACATAATAGATCAATGTGTAGCACAAGGAGTGCCATTTGCCAGAGATTATGGAGGCTTGTTAGATAATCGTTCTTTTGGCGGGGTACTGGTTTCTCGAACTTTTTATGCAAAAGGACAAACCGGACAGCAATTATTATTGGGTGCCTATTCTGCAATGAACCGTCAAATTGCTCGTGGTAAGATAGATATGTACAATCGCCATGAAATGTTAGATGTTGTAAAAATTGATGGTAAAGCAAGAGGAATAATCGCAAGAAATTTAATTACCGGTGAATTGGAAAGACATTCTGCTCATGCAGTTGTTATAGCCACCGGAGGATATGGTAACGTCTATTTTCTATCGACAAATGCTATGGGGTCGAATGCCACAGCGGCCTGGAAAATACATAAAAAAGGAGCCTATTTTGCAAATCCTTGTTTTACACAAATTCATCCAACTTGTATTCCTAGAAGTGGTGATTATCAGTCTAAATTAACCTTAATGTCAGAATCATTACGAAATGATGGACGTATTTGGGTTCCAAAGAATTTAGAAGATGCTAAAGCGATTCAACAAAAGAAAATAAAACCAACCGAAATAGCAGAAGAAAACAGAGACTATTATTTAGAGCGTCGATATCCTGCCTTTGGTAATTTAGTGCCTAGAGATGTGGCTTCTAGAGCCGCTAAAGAGCGTTGTGATGCGGGCTATGGTGTAAATGCTACAGGTGAAGCTGTATATTTAGATTTTGCAGCAGCCATAGAAAGATATGGTAAAGAGCAAGCAAAAATCCACAGTGAAGAAAATCCTTCGAAAGAAAGAATTATCGAATTAGGAACACATATTATTAAAGAAAAATATGGAAACCTGTTCCAAATGTATGAGAAAATTGTTGATGAGAATCCATATTTAACCCCAATGATGATCTATCCTGCAACCCATTATACTATGGGTGGAGTTTGGGTAGATTATAATTTAATGACTACTGTCGAAGGGCTGTACTGTATTGGTGAGGCTAACTTTTCCGATCACGGTGCAAACCGATTGGGAGCTTCAGCATTAATGCAAGGCTTAGCAGACGGGTATTTTGTACTACCTTATACAATAGGAGATTATTTATCGAAAGATATTCGTACAGGGAAAATCCCTACAGACACTGCGGAATTTGACGAAGTTGAAAAAGAGGTTAAAGACAGAATAGACTTTTTTATCAATAATAAAGGAACCAAATCCGTTGATTATTTCCATAAGAAACTAGGCAAAGTGATGTGGGAAAAAGTAGGAATGGCGAGAAATGAAAAAAACTTAAAAGAAGCGATGGTTGAAATTAAAGCTATTAGAGAAGAATTTTGGAAAGAAGTAAAAGTTCCCGGCATTGCTAATGAAATGAATCCAGAATTGGAAAAAGCCGGTCGGGTAGCCGATTTCTTAGAATTAGGAGAACTTTTTGCAAAAGACGCTTTAGATAGAAATGAATCTTGTGGAGGCCATTTTAGAGAAGAATCTGTTGAGTTAGAGGGCTTACAAAAAGGAGAAGCTAAACGAAATGATAAAGATTATGCCTATGTGTCTGCCTGGGAATATAAAGGAGAACCAGGAGATGCAGTGATGCATAAAGAAATATTGGAGTTTAAAGATATAGAATTAAAACAACGTTCATATAAATAATTAGGGAAGAGAGAATAGCGAAGAGCAAATGAGTTCTATCAAGCCAAATGAGAAGAGCGTCAGTTTCAATTCCTTCAAATATTGCAGAAGGAT
>CAZZML010000601.1:0-2171 GCA_964654735.1 uncultured Roseivirgaceae bacterium
CCAGGGGCGATGTTGCTTTTTAGGGTAGGCGATTTTTACGAAACGTTTGGCGAAGATGCTGTAAAAGCCAGCAAAGTGCTTGACATTGTACTTACCAAAAGAGCCAATGGAGCTGCTTCGCATATAGAGTTGGCTGGTTTTCCTCACCATGCACTGGAAACATATTTGCCAAAATTGGTACGTGCCGGTAATCGGGTTGCTATTTGCGACCAGTTAGAAGACCCCAAATCGGTAAAGGGGATCGTAAAACGTGGAGTAACCGAATTGGTAACTCCAGGGTTGGCATATAGCGATAATGTGCTTGAAACCAGGCGCAATAATTACCTTGCGTCTGTTGTGTTTAGTAAAAAAGCCTTAGGAATTGCATTCTTGGATTTATCAACAGGCGAATTTATGGTTGCCGAAGGCAATGAAGACCATATTAGTAAGTTAATTCAAGGGTTTGCTCCAACAGAAATTATTTATGCCAAACCCAACAGAAATGATTTTGAAGAGCTAGGCTTAGCTGATTACCATAGTTTTGCCTTAGATGATTGGGCTTTTAGCGAAGATTATGGGTATGAATCTTTAACAAATCATTTTAAAACACCCAATTTAAAAGGGTATGGAATAGAACCTCTTAAATTGGCTATTTCTGCAGCTGGAGCTGTACTAAATTACCTAAAAGAAACAGAGCATAAAGAGGTATCGCACATTAATTCCATTTCGAGAATTGCCGAAGAAAAATTTGTTTGGCTTGATAAGTTTACCATTCGAAATTTGGAATTAATTTTTCCTCAATTAGAGGGTGGTGTGCCTCTCATTAATATACTCGACCATACCGTTACACCTATGGGGGCACGTATGATGAAAAAATGGGTAGTGCTTCCTTTAAAAGACAAAGAGGCTATTGGATCGAGATTGAGAGTAGTGGAAGCACTAAAAAAGGAGGATGATTTATTGCAAGATGTACTTGGCAACCTTAGCCATATTGGGGATTTAGAGCGATTGATTTCTAAAGTAGCAGTTGGGCGAATTAACCCTAGAGAGCTGGTGATGCTAAAGCGATCGTTGAGCTATACCTTGCCTATTAAAGAGCAGCTCCTTAATGCAGGAAATGAAGAGCTGGCTCGTAAGGCAGATTTAATAAATAAATGTGAACTGCTTCTTAAAAAAATAGAAAAGGAAATTAAGGATGATGCGCCCATGCTTGTGCATCAAGGAGGTATTATTAAAGAAGGGATTAACCCTGAGTTGGATGAGTTGCGCTCTTTGGCTTTTTCGGGCAAAGATCACCTTAAAAAAATTAGAGAAAGAGAAGTGGAACGAACGGGCATTAGTTCTCTAAAAATAGCCTATAATAGAGTATTTGGCTATTATTTAGAAGTGAGTAATGCGCATAAAGATAAAGTGCCATCTGAGTGGATTCGTAAACAAACTCTGGTAAATGCCGAACGGTATATTACAGAAGAGTTAAAAGTTTATGAGGAAAAAATATTAAGTGCAGAAGGAAAATTATTGGTAATTGAACAGCAGCTTTTTCTGGATATAGTGCTTTTTGCTAATGATTACATTGCCCAAATTCAGCAAAATGCCCAAGTGCTAGCCTCCATCGATTGCCTTTGCTCATTCGCAACGGTGGCTATTAAAAACAAATATGTAGCTCCTGCCATTTCTGATTCAGACATAATTGAGGTCATCGCTGGTCGCCACCCAGTAATCGAGAAACAATTGCCACTGGGAGAGGCCTATGTACCAAACGATATTTACTTAGATAACTCTACCCAGCAAATAATTATTGTCACCGGCCCTAATATGGCAGGAAAATCGGCTTTGCTGAGGCAGGTTGCGCTTATTGTACTAATGGCGCAAATGGGGTCGTTTGTGCCAGCAGATGCAGCCAATATAGGTCTAGTGGATAAAGTATTTACCCGTGTGGGTGCTTCTGATAACCTGTCTCAAGGCGAATCTACCTTTATGGTAGAAATGACGGAAACAGCGAGTATTTTAAATAACCTATCCGACAAAAGCCTGATACTGATGGATGAAATTGGGCGAGGTACCAGCACCTATGATGGGGTGTCCATTGCCTGGTCTATTGTAGAGTATTTGCATAACTCTACCAATGGAAGGGCAAAGACGTTATTTGCCACACATTACCACGAATTAAATCAGCTTACCGAAGATTTTGA
>CAZZML010000602.1:0-2167 GCA_964654735.1 uncultured Roseivirgaceae bacterium
ATTTATTGCAGTTTGCATTCTCATTACGAACCCTATTGCATAATGCGGGTTAAATCTATATTTGTAATCAATGAGATTACTAACCTGAGTTTGGGATAAGGAATCCTTCCAGAAAATAAAATAGTAGGTAAGGTTTTGGGAATAAAAAGTAAAGATATAATGGATTATTTCAAGATTTTTATTCCCCAAAGATTGCCTGCTAGACATTTTACCTTTGGGCTTTAGTGAAATTTCCCTAAACCTCCTTATATTTTCTTGTATTAACCCGTTAGTCCTTCAAAAGTCTAAGTTGTTTATGAAAGTTTCTCTTAAAGCTGGTAGCATTCCTTATCCCAAACTCAGGTTAGTAGAAACCCACGCCCATATATACCTTAAGGAGTTTGCCAACGATTTGCCTGAAATTATTGATAGGGCAAAAGAAGCAGGAGTAGAACGCATTTACATGCCTAATGTTGACCATACTACCATAGATGATATGCTTGAGGTGGCTGGCAAATACCCCGGCTTCTGCCAGCCTATGATGGGCTTACACCCGTGTTCGGTAACGAAAGGCTTTGAAAAAGATTTATATGAAGTGGAGGATTATCTCAAAAAAGGAGGATTTGTAGCAGTAGGCGAAATAGGAACAGACTTGTATTGGGATAGAACTTTTTGGCCTGAGCAGCAAGAAGCATTTAAAATACAAGCAGATTTGGCAAGGCAATTCAAATTGCCACTTATTATTCATTGTAGAGAAACAATAGATGAAACCATAACTTTAGTAAAAGAGACGGAAAGCACCAATGGAGTTTTTCATTGTTTTACAGGTTCCAAGAATCAAGCTAAAGAAATAATAGATCAAGGATTTAAAATAGGACTTGGAGGAGTGGTTACTTTTAAAAATGGAGGCTTAGAACCTGTTATGAAAGAGATTGATCTAAAAAACATCGTTTTAGAGACGGATAGCCCTTATTTAGCGCCTGTTCCTTATAGAGGAAAACGCAACGAGCCATCGTATATAAAGCTGGTTGCCGAAAGAATTGCAGAGGTAAAAGATATGGAGGTAAAACAAGTAGGAGAGGCAACAACTCGTAACGCATATAAACTTTTTGATAATGCAGAATAGAGGATATAAAAAAATAGTGCTTGATATAGCTAGCCCAAACCCACCAAAGGCAAATATTTTACTTATATACACAGGAGGAACTTTTGGTATGGAAAAAGGAATTGACGGGTCATTAATTCCTTTTGATTTTAATAAAGTGCTTGAAAATATTCCTGTTATTAAATCATTTGATTTGCATATTACTGTGGTTGCATTCGACAAACCAATTGATTCATCCGATATAAATCCAGAATATTGGAGCCTATTAGTAAATATAATAGCTAAAGAAGAAGCTACTCATGATGGGTTTGTTATTTTACATGGCACCGATACCATGTCCTTTACAGCATCTGCTCTAAGTTATGCTTTGGTTGGCCTTAATAAACCAGTAATTATTACTGGCGCACAGTTACCCGTAAGCGTGCCCAGAAGCGATGCTCGTGAAAATCTCATTACTTCTCTAGAAATAGCCTCTTCAAAAAGTAAAAATGGATTACCAGTTGTGCCCGAAGTATGTGTATTCTTTAACCATCATTTAATGAGAGGAAATAGAGCACAGAAAGTGCAAAGCAGTAAATTCGATGCGTTTAGATCTGAAAATTATCCTCCTTTAGCTGAGGTAGGTATTGAAATAAAGTACAACCTAGCTAAGGTTTTGGATAAACGCTCTTCTTCAATAAGAATTAACACCCCAACTTGGGATACGAGAGTAGCAGTATTGAAAATATTTCCAGGAATTACAAAAGAAGCTGTTGAGTCTATTTTAATAAACCCTTCTATTAAAGGGGTTGTGCTTGAAACATTTGGTGCCGGTAATGCAATGACATCACCTTGGTTTATAAATTGCATTTCTAAAGCGGTTGAAAATGAAATATTAATTATTAACGTATCTCAGTGTTTGGGTGGAGAAGTAAGGCAAGGTATGTATGCCACAAGTGCTTTTCTAGAAAAAGCAGGAGTAATTAGCGGATCGGATATAACTATGGAAGCGGCAATTACGAAGCTTATGTTTGTTTTGGGTCAGCATAATTCTTATAAAAATACAATTAAACACATGTTATCACCTATTTGTGGAGAACTTAG
>CAZZML010000603.1:0-2163 GCA_964654735.1 uncultured Roseivirgaceae bacterium
ATTTACACCCCTATGTTTTTCTCCCGCAGATATCGCAGATTTACGCAGAAAAAAATCAGCGACAATATGCGTTATCTGCGGGAAACGATAGCAGAGCCAATATTAGAGCTTAAAAAAATGCTGTTATACATAGTAACTTAGCCAAAGAAATCAATTAATCTTCTGGCATTGTAAACGACCTTCCATCTAAAATTTTAACAAGTTTATTTCTAATTTCAAGAATCTGTTCGTTACTCGTATTGGTTAGCAAAATAATTACGTTGGAAGAATCCAATTGTCTTTCGAGATAGGTACGGTAACCGGCTAAACCTCCTGTATGAAACACTAGCTTCCCATATAAATTATTTCCTATTTCCCAGCCATATCCATACCTCTTTTTTTGCCCATCAGCTAGCTCAACTGGAGTATATGCTTCAAGTAAAGATTGTGCTGAAACCAAGGTGTTATTTCCCAAGGAATTATGCCATTTTAGTAAATCAGAAGCAGTTGAAAAAATTCCTCCATCTCCATAAGTATATAAATTATAATCATTGGGTTTCAATTTAGCAGTATATCCTTTTACTAAAATTTTTCTCTGTGTTCTCTGGTTTAAAACAAAAGAATTGCTCATTTCTAAAGGATGGAAAATTCGATTATCCATAAAATCTTCATAAAGTTGACCAGAGGCTATTTGAATAATCATAGCAAGTAAAACATAGCCGGAATTGCTGTAATTATACTTTAGACCAGGCTCAAAATTTAATTGATTAACTCTAAAGAGGGATTCGTACACATCCATATTTGTGAGGCCAGGCTTTATAATGCCAAGTTTAAAATAATCTTTAACTCCGGCAGTATGGGTTAGTAATTGATGGATAGTTATGTTTCTATAATTAGAAGGTATGAGAGGAAAAAATCTTGAAATTTTATCATCATAAGTAATTTTATGCTCTTCAACAAGCATCATTACTCCCATTGCCGTAAATTGCTTTGCCAAAGATGCTAAGTAAAATGGCATCTTTCCATCCAGAGGCTCCCTAGTTTCGAAATCTGCAAAACCAAGTGTATTCTCATAAATCACCTCACCTTTACTAACTATTAATATAGATCCATTAAATTCGCCAAGTTCATTATAACGAATCATTAAATCTTCTATCTGATCTCCTTTTGTTAATGCAAAAGAAGGGTCGTTACCTTGAGCAAATAAAGTGGTAAAACCAATTACACATACAATAAAATAGATGATTTTCATTTGGCTAAATTACAAAATCTATCATAATGAAGTTTAATAATTAATATGGGCGTTATTGTATAAATAGTTTCTATGAAATTGGTCTTAACCTTTCAACTGCTATTTTTATGCACAATCATAATGTATAAAAGTTGCCATGCACAAACTAGCACTAGCGGGTATCTTCTCTTATCTGGCGAAATAGCCTCTCCTGCAAATACTCCCATTGCTGGTGTTCATTTATTAAACACAAATACTAACGAATTAGCAATTACAGATGCTAGTGGTTTTTTCTCCATTTTAATGCACCAAAGCCATGTGCTTAGAATTTCAGCGGTAGGGTTTAAAACTTATTACTTTTCTCTAAAAAAAATTCAGGACAAAGAACTTGGCTATGTAAAAATAACATTGCAAACTGTTACCGTTGGACTTAAAAATGTGGACATTGTGGCCAAAGAAGAGCAACGTGCAGAACACCTGTTTAGACCTAAACCTATCCCCGCACCTTTTACTTTTGGCTACCAAGGGGAACAACACAAAGTAAAACCGAGTGTAATGAACCCAATTAGCCTCTTATATAATTGGTTAAGTAAAGAAGGCAAACAAAATAAGAAGTTGGAAGAATTACTAAAACAAGAAGAGGTAAAAAAACTGGTAGCCGACCGATACGAATCTGACTTGATATGGGAGTTAACAGGCTATGCCGGCAAGGAGCTTGAGCTATTTAAAGCACACTGTAACCTTTCTGATTACTTTGTGTCCAATGCAAGTGACTATGAACTTTTGCTTAAAATAAAAGAGTGCTATAACACCTATGCACCAGAAAAGTAAATTATTCCTGCCAAATTAAAATTGTAGTTACACAAGCATCAACTAATTTTGCCCGCTTAATTTAGTAATTACCTTAAATCCGCAAGGAACTTTGTGATGAAAGCCATAAGATGTTGTTAGTC
>CAZZML010000604.1:0-2161 GCA_964654735.1 uncultured Roseivirgaceae bacterium
TTGCTGATTCATTTACTGTGTCTGGTGTGCCTTTTTCTCCGCATTCTGATCGGCGATTTCATCTGTTTGGCGGTCGTTTACGCACGGGTGCGGCAGGAGAGTATATGGTTGCCTGGTCGATTGTTGCTTGCTGTTTTCTTGTCAAGGTGGCGATTTCTCCAGGGAATGGCTGGTATCCGTTTTTCTATGATTGGGCTGGGCTTTATGAGCGCGGGATTATTGATGGTTCTGAATGGAAAGCAAACAGATTTCGGTTTTTCTGATTATTTTTATGGTGATGTTGTAGTCGTCATCATTATTCTGTATTTCTTTCGCTTAAATATTTTTAGTCCAGACTATCGTTTTTCTTAAATTTATTCAAAAGTAAAATAGACTTTACCAAGTAACCAAGTATTTTAGGTGGTATTTTTCACTACAGTCTCTTATTTAGTTGACTTGTTGCTGGCTTTATTTAGTTGGGGTAATTGTATTTAATCTATCTATTTTAATAGAATTTTTTTACTTAGTCATTGTATTGGCCTTTATTGATATTTTTTATTTATTATAAAGTTATTATTGGCTTTTAATTTTTTTCACTACTATTACAAATAATGAAAACGCCATAGACAAAGGTACTCTAAAAATAGCATCTTTACCTCTATTTGCAACGTAAACCATTGCTGCTATCCCAGTCCTCTTTTCGATTACGTTGAGCTTAATGTCAGTCATACGAAGAACTGAACTATCAAAAATTTGACCTTCTCTTATTATATTACCTAGAGGGTAATAATTTCCAGAAACTTCGCTCTCTAAATTAGATGGTAGTTCATAGAAAATATCATTTAGAACTTCTGCTTTTGTGCATAGTGAAATCAATAATGAAAGAGTGATTGTATCACTGATGAACTTGGTTCTCCTTTTTTGCTCTTCGGGAGAAACATTTTTAATTAATCCCTTTGTTGCTTCTTTACAAACTGATTTCCTTTTATGCTTAGCCATATTGTACTCCAGATAAGTAAGTTATATTTATAGGTGGTGAGCCCCTTATTCTGTTGTTTGATTTTTTTTCCCTCCTCGCTTTCATTGTTTTGCCTGATTAATTTACTATTGGATTAGCTAAAATCATACAGGCACTGTTACTCCTGCTGGTTCCATTCCTCCGGGTAATGACTTTACAGAGTTTCTTGCTTTTTCTCGAATTTGATTCAATGCAGTATCTCCTGCACCTGTTAGCTTATAAGCAAGAACCTCATCTTCATGATTGTCCAGAATTATCACTTTAGAAAGAAAACTTTTTCCCTTAAGTCTGGATAGTGTTCCGTACACCGCGCCATTGCTTGTTTTCTTATCATATCCGGAGATATCTTTTATCCTATAATCATTATTCATTGTGTCAATAATATTTGCTACTGCCAGACCACCTCCTTCTTTTGTGCAATAAAGGTCTATACTCTCCATAACTATATGTTCTAAGCTTTGATATTTAGGCAACAAAGAATTGGCGGCTATTTTTTTCACAAATTTACTCATATTATAATCCTCATTTAAGTTATCCATTAACTTTTATAATAGCTTACAAATGTATTTTTCAATAGAAAAAAATACAATAATTCAGGTAGTTACTGGGCTACTATTCTTAATTAAATGTAAACTTACGAATGATCTTTCCTACTATTTTAAAAAGTTATTAAAAACACATCATTAGAAGTCAAAAGTTCCTAATTTTGTGCCGCCATCTTTAGATAATGCACAGCCTATGTAACAACATTTATTGCTGTTCTGCAGAACCTAAAGTGAAATTTTTCAACCTTAAAAAATTCACTTACCGTATTCTAGCTTACAAAAGTAATCGTGTATACAAAAAAATTAAAAAATTATTAATTATGATGTAAATTAATTGGTTCTATTGGTTCTATTGAATTTATAACTATATGAAAAATAGTAAAAAATACACAATTTTTAAAATTAAATATAAATTATTTGAAGGCTTAACAGGTAGTTGCAAGTAATGTGGTTCCAAGATGGCGATGTTTACAATCTACACCTGGTTAATCAAACGTCATGATTGCTTCTTTGAAGCCTATGTCTGATAGCACTGTTATGGCCGCTTCAACTCTTTTAAATTGTCGCGTTTTTCCGCTTTTTGCTACCAGTGTTTCTGAGCTCCAAACACCGCGATTAA
>CAZZML010000605.1:0-2147 GCA_964654735.1 uncultured Roseivirgaceae bacterium
ATGGTTGGCAATTGGAATGCGTAATAGATTATTCATGAATTATTCAGGTTAGGCTAACCTAAAAAAAAATAGTAATATACTCCACTGGGGATTTTTTTTTGAAATACTTTAGTGCTTGAAAACTCTTTGTAGTTAGTGCCTGTAAGAAAACAGACGATTTTTACAAAATGAAATCTTATTGATGAGATTTTTCATTTCTTTTAAGAAAGTGATGCCTGGGTATCAGCGAGTTAAAAAAATGGAAAATATCGCAATAAGTCCCGAAAGCTTTCGGGATTAATTTTGTTGTGTTTTCTTAGAGGCACTAGTTAGTAACAAAACATAACTTATGCTACTTCAACCTATAGATTGGGCCATAATCGGATTATTTTTTATAATTGTTATTGGTATTGGCTGGTACGCCAGCCGCAGTGCAGGAAAAAATGCAGATGAATTTTTTTTAGGAGGCAGAGGAATGCCTTGGTGGTTGTTGGGCATTTCTATGGTGGCCTGTACCTTTTCGGCAGACACTCCTAACCTTGTAACAGGCTTTGTACGCGAGAATGGCGTGGCCAAAAACTGGGCTTGGTGGGCTTTCTTAATCACCGGTATGGTTACCGTTTTTATTTATGCTCGTTTATGGCGTAAATCAAATTTGGTAACAGATTTAGGCTTTTACGAAATAAGATATGGCGGCAAACTAGCCTCATTTTTAAGAGGATTTAGAGCTATTTATTTAGGCGTTTTTTTTAACACCTTAATTATGGGATCAGTTACCTTGGCAGCCATAAAAATTGGGGGTG
Source organism: uncultured Roseivirgaceae bacterium (assembly GCA_964654735.1). Lineage (GTDB taxonomy): Bacteria > Bacteroidota > Bacteroidia > Cytophagales > Cyclobacteriaceae > JAKISE01. The sequence continues at coordinate 783 of CAZZML010000605.1, forward strand.
TTATGCTAAACCTAGAACCATGGATAATAGTGGTTGGAGCCTCTTTTGTAGTGGTAACATACGCTGCTTTAGGAGGTATTAAAGGCGTAGTTTGGGCCGATTTTTTTCAATATGGAATTGCTATGTTTGGAGCAGTTTATGCCGCCTATGTAGCAGTAAGCCAGCCAGAAGTTGGTGGGTTAGCCAATCTAATCTCCAACCCAATTATTGCCGACAAAATAAGCGTTTTTCCTGATTTTTCATCTCCTTCAGTCTGGATTCCATTATTACTCATACCTATTGCAGTACAATGGTGGTCGGTTTGGTACCCAGGTGCCGAGCCTGGTGGTGGTGGCTATATTGCACAACGAATGCTTTCAGCAAAAGATGAAAAAAATGCTGTTGGAGCAACCCTTCTTTTCAATTTTGCGCATTATGCTCTTCGACCTTGGCCATGGGTAATTGTTGCATTGGCATCGTTAGTTATTTATCCAGATTTAGAAGCCATTAGACAAGCTTTTCCTAATATAGATCCCACTTATTTAAAAGATGACATTGCCTACCCAGTAATGTTAACTAAACTAGGTACTGGTTGGCTAGGATTGGTGGTAGCTTCAATTATAGCTGCATATATGTCAACTATTGGCACTCATTTAAACTGGGGGTCTTCGTACGTTGTAAACGATTTTTACAAGCGATTTTTAAAACCAGATGCCACCGACAAACAAATGGTGTTTATGGCAAGAGTTACAACTGTGGGCCTTATGATAATTGCAGGAATCCTTTCATTAACTATTTTAGATAATGCAACCGATGCTTTTAACATTTTATTGCTATCTGGTGCGGGTTCAGGTGCAATTTATTTATTACGATGGTTTTGGTGGCGTATTAATGCCTTAACCGAAATTACCGCTATGGTAGTGGCCACTGTATGTGCAGTTGTTTTAGTGTTATTTGTAGATGACAGTACTGTTGCAACTTCTACATTAGATGGTTTTACAATGAAGCTATTGATTACTGTTGGAGTGGTAACGGTATCGTGGTTAACAGTTACTTTATTAACAAAACCAGAGGATAAAAAAACCCTTAGAAATTTCTATAAACTTACAAAGCCAGGAGGTCCAGGCTGGAAAAAAGTAGTAGAAGATGCCAAAGCAGATGGAAAACCCTGTGATGATGGGCAAGGTGTAGCTTGGCAAATGCCAAAACAAATACTGATGGTGTTTGTTGGATTAATTGTGGTTTATGGTGCTCTATTCTCTATAGGAGGATTTGTGTATGGCCAACTAACACAAGGAATAATTTTAGGAAGCATATCCGCTTTGGGTGTTTGGGTGTTATTTAAGTTACTAAATACCCTAAAGTTAGACTAAAACCTAGTGTCGT
>CAZZML010000606.1:0-2147 GCA_964654735.1 uncultured Roseivirgaceae bacterium
TGGTACTCACCAATATGCTACATTTATTCCGTTCCAAATATCTGTGCGAGCACCTAACTAACAACATCTTATGGCTTTCATCACAAAGTTCCTTGCGGATTTAAGGTAATAGTAATACTCCAAAAGTGGAGGTTACTCTAAATAAAACTATCGGGGAGGTAGGATACTATTTATTATAATAAGGGAAAATGCTATTAATAAGAGTGCTTGTTTACCACATGTTTATGGCATACAAAATAAAAAACCCCAAGATATTGAATATCAAGGGGTTTTTTATTAAAGGTGGGTGGAAGACGGGACTCGAACCCGCGACCCTCGGTACCACAAACCGATGCTCTAACCAACTGAGCTACAACCACCATTTTTGCTCTAACCTCCCGATAACTATCGGAAGAGCTACAACCACCATGTAAACCCGCCTGATAGCAGGTAAAATTGGAGTGCAAATATATTGCTTCAATTAATATTTGCAATCGCTTAAAGCACTAATTTTAACGATTAAACAATAATCTATCTCCGCTCCCCACTTCTTGAATGGTTCCGTTCGCATAAGCCAACTTGCCATTAATAAGTGTATGTGTCACTTTTGATTTAAACGTATGACCTTCAAAAGGTGACCAGCCACATTTAGCCAAAATGTTTTCCTTGCTTACTGTCCAAGGGTTATCAATATCCACCAATACTAAATCCGCATAATACCCTTCTCTGATATACCCTCGGTCTTTAATTTTAAAGAGAATAGCTGGGTTATGACTCATTTTTTCTGCAATCTGAGTTAAGCTGATTTTCCCTTGATGATAAAAATCGAGCATTGCCACAATACTATGTTGCACCAAAGGGCCGCCAGAAGGAGCCTTAAAATAAGAGTTCTGCTTTTCTTCTAACGTATGAGGTGCGTGGTCAGTCGCAATCACATCAATTTTACCTGAAAGTACTGCCTCGAAAATAGCCTTTTGGTCTTCCGATGTTTTTACTGCTGGGTTCCATTTTATTAGGCTGTCTTTTTTTGCATAATCATTATCATTAAACCATAAATGATGGATGCAGGCTTCTGCAGTAACTTTTTTATCTGCTAAAGGCATGTTGTTATCAAACAATTCAATTTCCTTGGCAGTTGAAATATGTAGAATATGTAATTGCGTACCATACTTTTTGGCTAAGCCAACTGCCAAACTCGAAGATGTATAACAGGCTTCTCCACTTCGAATTATTGGATGTTGTTCAATAGGCACGTCTTCTCCAAATTGTACTTTGGCAGCTTCTGTATTTCTTCTTATGGTTGCTTCATCTTCGCAATGGGTGGCAATAAGCATATCTATTTTAGAAAACAGCCCCTCTAAAGTCTTTTCCTCATCTACCAACATATTGCCCGTAGAGGATCCCATAAAAATCTTAACTCCGCACACATCAGTGGGGTTGGTTTTCAACACTTCTTCTATATTATCATTAGAAGCTCCCATAAAAAAGGAGTAATTGGCCAAGGAATCTTTGGCACCTATAGCATATTTATCTGCTAATAATTTTTGGGTAAGCGCATTAGGTACGGTATTGGGCATTTCCATAAAAGAGGTTACTCCACCAGCCACGGCTGCTCTCGATTCTGTAAAAATATTGGCTTTATGTGTTAAGCCCGGCTCACGAAAATGCACCTGGTCATCAATAGCTCCTGGAAACAGATACTTTCCTGAAGCATTAATTATTTCTTCGTTATTGGCAGAAATGGAAGAAGCGATTTTTTCAATTCGACCGTTTTTGATGAGCACATCGGCTTCAAATTGTTGACCTTCGTTAATAATTGTAGCTGATTTTATGAGCATTGCTAAAAGAGTTAAGTTCTAGCAAAGTTAGGGCTAATTCTTTTTTATAAAGATAAAATCGCCTCCCTCATCATCGGCTTGTGAGATTACCCCATATTGTGGCACTTGCCCGTTTGGGCTGTTATTAATTACATTATACTTAAACGAACCAAATAGCTGATCGGCTGAAATTAGGGGTTGACTATTTGACTTGAGGGCTTTGATGAGGTATTCAATAAATACACTTTTGTCTGGCACAGTTTTGAGTGAGCCGCTGGTCATTGCTTTTCTGCTTGGTAGTTTATACATTTCCAGCATTGCTTTAGCCTGATTAATTCATGAATATTTGTT
>CAZZML010000607.1:0-2145 GCA_964654735.1 uncultured Roseivirgaceae bacterium
TTTAACCACGATTAACAACTGTAGCCGAAGCCTGTGCCGTTGGCAACACAATTACATCACTAATATTAACATGGGCAGGTCGTAACACCATAAACATGGCCACTTCAGCTATATCCTTGGCTTGGAGAGGTTCCATCCCATTATAGGTCGCATCAGCTTTTGTTTTATCTCCTTTAAAACGTACCGAAGAAAAACCAGTATCTACCAAACCAGGGCTAATTTGGCTTACCCTAATACCATAAGGGTTCAAATCTAGTCTCATCCCATTATTAATAGCATCTACAGCATGTTTAGAGGCACAATATACATTGCCATTTGGGTACACCTCTTTACCTGCAATTGAGCCAATGTTAATTATTTGACCAGATTGCCGATCTACCATTTGATTAATAATAGGCTTACTCACATATAATAACCCTTTTACATTCCCATCAATCATGGCATCCCAATCTTCAACGCTCCCTGTATGAATAGAAGCCAAACCATGCGCATTACCCGCATTATTAACTAAAATATCTATCGTTTGTTTTTCAAGAACAAGGAGTATTGCTTTCTCCACTTCTTTCTTGTTTCTAACATCAAAATAAGCAGTTGATACCGATACTTTTTTGGCTAACTCATCAGCTACAGGCTCTAAACGTTCCTTACTTCGGGCACATAAAATAAGGTTTATATTATTGTTAGCAAATAGCCTTGCTATTGCCTCTCCAATACCTGAGGATGCTCCGGTAATTAATGCAGTTCTATTTTGTTTCAATTTTTTTCTTTTAGCAACCAGTAACCGTTCTACCTTCTTATTGAAAGTGAAAATAAATGCTTACGGTTTTGCTTTTAAGTTCCTTAATGCCCGCAGTAAAGTCGTTATTACTTCCTACAACATCAAGCAAGCCAAAGGAAAATCTTATTTCTGGCGAAAATTTAAAAAGGGGATAATACAGATCAAAGCCAAAGCCAAAATCAGCCATTAAATTAAATCTTTCCAATTGTAATAAGTTTTGGTCTTCAGCTAGCTCTGTTTTTCCTGCGGCTTCAATAGATGTTGTTACCCCTCCAATTATATACATTCTAATATTATCCCTCCGCTGAGATTTATATTTAAATAAAACCGGAAAATCAACTCCTACGCTTTCTATGGTTTCAATCGCTGATGCCCTTCCTACATAATTATACTGAAGCCCATATTCTGAAAAGGTAACTTTAGGGGTAATTCTTGCATCAAAAAATGGGGCAAGCTTAAAATTTACTATAAACCCTAGTGAGAACCCTGGTTTTTTTAACGGAGCGATGGAATGAACGCTATCCATTGCAGGAGTGGTGAAATAATCAGAATATTTCAATCGCAGAGAAGCCGTATGAAACCCAAAAGAGAAACCATAAGTTATGAGACGTCTCTCATCATAACGAGGATTATTTACTTCTTTTGAAGATTGCTTTTGCGCCATTAAAGAAAATGGCGCAAGCAATAAGATTAATATGGTTACTTGCTTCCCCAATAAATTGAACTTATCCCTAAAGTTAATGGAATTGATTTAGTTTCTGTAAAACCCACTTCGTTCATTATGTTTAAAAAGGTATTACCATACGGAAAAGCCGACACTGACTCTGGCAAATACGTATAAGCCGCCTGATCTTTAGAAACCAATTTACCTATAGTTGGTAATATGGCTTTAAAATAGAAATTATAAATTTGCTTAACCGGAAACTTACTTGGCTTCGAAAACTCAATGATTACCACATGCCCTCCCGGTTTCATTACTCTAAACATTTCGGATAGTCCTAATTTCAAATTTTCATAATTGCGTACACCAAAAGCAACGGTAACGGCATCAAAAAAATTGTCTTTAAACACTAGATTTTCTGAATCACCCAATTGCATTTCAATTACATCATTTAGCTTTTTAGCTTTTATTTTTTTTCTGCCCACTTCCAACATTCCTTCCGAAATATCAACGCCATAAATCTTAGTAGGTTTCAATCGAGAGGCTTCAATGGCAAAATCGCCAGTACCTGTAGCAATATCTAATATAATTTTAGGTTGAAATGGCTTAAGCATTCGAACTGCTTTTTTGCGCCATAAAATATCAATACCCATACTAAGCACATGGTTTAGCAAATCGTAGCGCTTGCTAATGTTATTAAACATTT
>CAZZML010000608.1:0-2137 GCA_964654735.1 uncultured Roseivirgaceae bacterium
CTTTGTCTTGATGAAAATTCTACTAATTGAAGATGAGGTTAGGGTTTCTTCTTTTATAAAGAAGGGCCTGGAAGAACAAGGCGAAGAAGTTGTACAGGCATTTGACGGACAAACAGGGCTAAATTTAGCATGCCAGCTTAACTTTGATGTAATTATTCTTGATGTAGTAATGCCTGTTATGAATGGCATTGAAGTGTGCAATCAGCTAAAAAACCATCATCATATCATTACACCTATTTTAATGTTAACAGCGTTGGGCACAACCGAAGATATAGTACTTGGTTTAGAAACAGGAGCCGATGATTACCTAACAAAGCCCTTTAAGTTTAAAGAATTATTAGCACGCCTTAATGCGCTAAACCGCAGAAAAAAAACAGCTGCGGCTCCGGCTGAAATAATTCATGCCCAAGGGGTTAAAATGAATTTAACAAGCAAAGAAGTAACACGAGACGAAGAGCCTGTTAAGCTAACCGCAAGAGAGTTTAAATTGCTTGAGTATTTATTAAAAAACAAGAACAGAGTGGTTGCCCGCACAGATATTTTAGAAAATGTATGGGAAGTTGATTTTGATCTGGGCACCAATGTAATTGATGTGTATGTAAACTATTTAAGAAAAAAGGCCGGGCAGGGGCTGGAAACTAAACTCATAGAGACCGTAATTGGAATGGGTTATGTTATTAAAGATTAGCACATGAAAATTAGCACCCGGTTATCATTGGCCTTTTCGCTTATTGCAAGCACTATTTTTGTGGTTTTTGGGGTTAGTATTTACTGGTTTGCTGCAAACCATAGAAACGCAGAATTTCAAGAAAGGCTTGAGGAGCGGGTTTTAATAACGGAGAAAATTTTTTTAGAAAAGGAGTCATTTACTCAAAGTGAATTTGACATTATTGCAAAACAATTCTCAAATACACTTACCAAAGAAACCGAAGAAGTGATTGAAATTAAAGGAGAAAAGAAATATGTTTTTTCGCATAACTATCCGCAAGAAATAGCTAACAATTTCCTGTTGAAAAACACCTATTATTTTGAGCACAAAAATTTTCAGGGCCTTAGTAAACGGTTTAGAATAAAAGGGAAAGACTATTTAATAATTGTAACTGCGGTGGATGAAACAGGGCTTCAAAACATGGCTTTCCTTAAGAAAAGAATCATCCTCTTAATCATTATAGGCATTCCACTGGTATTACTTGGGAGCTTTGCCATTACCAAAAGAGCCTTGGTGCCTTTAACTGAAAAAATTAAGCATGCCAATGCCATTGGGGCAACAAATTTGCACCAACGACTACATGTAATTAACCCAGAGGATGAAATTGGCAAGCTGGCTATTGCGTTTAATAATCTTTTAGATCGCCTGGAAGCTTCTTTTGAAGCACAAAAGGCATTTATTTCTAATGCTTCGCATGAAATTAAAAACCCACTAACAGCCATTATTGGTGAAGCCGAAATTGCCGTTAGCAAACTGCGTAACCCAGAAGAATATACCGAGTCATTGAATCATATTTTGATGGAAGCCGAAACGCTTAATACAACGGTAAGTAACCTGTTGCAACTATCAAAAATCACAGCCAATGAAGCGGGTGTTTCATTCGAACATATTGATTTTAGCGCTTTTTTAAAAGAGGTAAAAACAAGTTTTGACTTTGTAACTCCTGACAATAATATCAAACTTATCCTTCAAGAGAAAAACGCTCAAACACGCACTTTTGGAAACAAGGGCTTGTTAAAAGCAGCTTTGTTTAATATACTGGATAACGCATGCAAATTTTCTTCGAATGGAGAAGTTTTGGTTGAGATGCCTGCCACAGACAAAGGGCTTTTATTACAAATTACAGACAAAGGAATAGGTATTTCAAAATCGGATATTGTAAAAATAAAAGAACCATTTTATCGTGGCAATAACACATTACAAATAAAAGGCTCTGGTATTGGGTTATCCTTAACAGATAAAATTATTAATCTGCATCAAGGAGAACTAGCCATACAATCGGAACTGGGCGAAGGCACAGTGGTAGAGATAACGCTTCCTTTATCTGAGGCTTAATTTCGTTAGAACCCGAGTTCAGCCTCTTCGTTGTGCTTTCTTGACAGGCAACCAGGCAACCAGCCTACCTGCGAAACCACGCCTTGATGCTAA
>CAZZML010000609.1:0-2122 GCA_964654735.1 uncultured Roseivirgaceae bacterium
GCTTTATTAATTATAAAAGTTTCATTGGCGGTACCTTCATAATTAACATCGTTAATAGTAGCTACAAGTGCATAAGTTCCTGCATTAGTGGGTGCAGTTGGCGAACCGTCATAGGTAATATCCACGGTTAACCCACTGGGTAAAGAAGTAGCGGTAGCTGCCAATGGGCTACCGGTATAAATTTGAGTAAGGCTGCCTAAAGTAATGGTAGCCGTTGCTTTATTAATGGTAAGGTCAAAAATTTGTTCACTAAAATCAGTATTTGCATCAGTCGCTGTGATTGTGATACTAAAAGGGCCGCCTGTAATGGTTGGGCTTCCCGTAATGTCTGCAGTTCCATCTCCGTTATCTGTTATTAATAAACCTGTAGGTAAACCGGAAGCGGTTATCGTGATGGCACCAACTCCACCAGTAGTTATAACAGTATATGAATAAGCAGTTTGATACGTTCCAGAAGTTACCGGTGTGCTGGTAAAAGTAGGAGCAGCTAAATTTATTGATAAAGCATTAGTAGCCCCCAACCACATAATTATGATAGAAACAATGATTATTTTTAATAAAGCTAAGGAACGTTCTACAAACACAACAATATTCTTATTTTTGAGCCAAGTAAGGTTCTTACAAGTTCAATGGTGAAATTAATTGGTAAATGGTAGTAGCTGAAATTTTTCTTTTAATTGCAATTTTCATTATATTTTATTCTTATGCAGGTTATGGTTTTATTGTGCTTGTATTAAATTGGTTACTAAATAAAAAGGTAACACTCGAAGTTGATAAGAAAGCGAAAATTCCTACTCTTACCTTGTTGATAGCTGCCTATAATGAACAAGATTGTATTGAAGAAAAGATACTAAATTCATTATCCTTAGACTATCCAAAGAACCTAATAAACATTCTTTTTATAACCGATGGTTCAACTGATAATACAAATCAAATAATTCAAAAGTTTCCAAAGATAGTCCTTTTATTTGAAAAAAGCAGAAAAGGCAAGATAGCGGCCACTAAAAGAGCGATGGAATATGTTGATTCCGAAATCGTAGTTTTCTCAGATGCGAACACAACAATAAATAGTGATGCCTTATTGAAAATTGTAAAACATTATAATAATCCTAAAGTGGGTGGGGTAGCTTGTGAGAAAAAGGTAAGGGTTAAAGATGTTGACAATGCTTCAGGAGCAGGGGAAGGCTTTTATTGGCGGTATGAATCGTTTCTTAAACAACAAGACTCTGATTTTTACAGTGTAGTTGGTGCCGCAGGCGAATTGTTTTCGATTCGAACTAAACTATTTGAATCTATACCTTCGGATTCGATTATCGAAGATTTTTATATGACGATGAAAATTGCAGAAAAAGGATATACAATAAAATATGAACCTCAGGCCTATGCCATTGAAGATCCTTCTTTTTCGGTTTCGGAAGAATATAAAAGGAAAACACGGATTGCAGCAGGAGGAATTCAATCTATTATTCGATTATCAAGTCTGCTAAACCCATTTAAACAACCGGCTCTAACGTTTCTTTATGTTTCACACCGGGTGCTTAGGTGGTCGTTGGCTCCGCTTCTATTATTGGTGGTTATAGCACTTTCAATCCTTTTGGCTGTAAAAGGAAATTTGTTTGGGCAGGTTATATTAGTACAGCAGATTCTATTTTATGCTCTGGCCTTCGTTGGCTATGCACTAAGAAATAAGAAAGTTAAAGCTAAACTATTTTATATTCCTTTTTATTTTAGCTTTATGAACTATGCGGTATATGTAGGGGCGTTTCGATATTTTACTGGGCGTCAATCAGTTGTTTGGGAAAAATCCAAAAGAGCCTGACCTGACCTGCCTTACTTAATGGCATTGTGGTGTCAGGGAGAAGGAGTGGTTCTTCTTATCCTGATTAATTCATGAATATTTGTTATGAGCATTTTAAGTGTCTGCCAGTCAAGTACTCGCACAGGGTTTTGGAACGGAGATGTAGCGAGCTACATCGAGTACCAAAATTCGAGCCTGTCTGCCGAACAGGCAGGCAAGTGCTTGAATGGTTGGCAATTGGAATGCGTAATAGATTATTCATGAATTAATCAGGTTAGAGGCACTAAATAACGATCCGGAGTTTTCTTAGAGATAATTATTAAT
>CAZZML010000610.1:0-2111 GCA_964654735.1 uncultured Roseivirgaceae bacterium
TCACAAAAAAGATCTTGATTATTAAATCTATTATTGGTTTGATAATGAATAGCTAAGCACCTGTTGCTTAGCTATTTTTTTATATCAATTTTCTTTTCCAAGTCACGAAGGATTCCTTTGGAGAATTTTCTGCAACTTGAAATAAAAAGTGTTTCTTCTTAAGGACACCTCTATTAATTGATTATGTCCTCTTTCTTGACAGGCAACCAGCCTGCCTGCGAAACCACGCCTTGATGCTAAATCAGATACTAAAGCCAGAGGACGCAAGCAATTAATAGAGGTGTCCTTATGTTTCCTAACTTTCATTTTTGTTGTAAGTTTAAGGATGATTAAGTTTATATACGCTCGATTTACGCTTCTCTTTTTCCTCGTTTTATCTAGCTTTCAACTTCACGCTCAAAAAAATTCTTTATACAATGCTTTTGTAAAAGGGATGGAAGCTCAAAAAGGCTTCTTCAATATTTATTATGATGCAGAAAGCGATGAGCTATTTTTAGAAACTGACAAGCTAGACTCGGAATTTTTATATGTTAATTCGTTGGCGACCGGGGTTGGCTCAAACGATATTGGCTTGGATAGAGGACAATTAGGTAGTGAACGAGTAGTTAAATTTATTAAAACAGGCTCTAAATTATTACTGGTACAACCCAATTTAGATTACCGTGCAGACTCTGATAATGCCTATGAAAAAGAATCGGTAGAGCAAGCATTTGCGCAGTCTGTATTATGGGGGTTCAAAATTTTAAAAGAAGAGAAAGGAAAGTATTTGGTAAATATTACTGACTTTTTAATGCAGGATACTCATAATGTGAGTGGCCGTTTAAAACGAAATAAACAAGGCAGCTATAAAGTGGATAAAAGTCGTTCCGCTTTATACCCCAATCGTATTAAGTCTTTCCCTAAAAATACAGAGTTTGAAGCTACGCTTACGTTTACAGGAAGAGCAGAAGGGTATAATATAAGAAGTGTAACTCCTACTTCCTCTGCCGTTACGGTGCGACAGCATCACAGTTTTATTCAGTTACCAGATAACAACTATAAGCCAAGAATATTTGACCCAAGAGCTGGTTATTTTCCATTATCGTACCAAGATTATGCTACTCCCATAGATGAACCTTTGGTAAAACGATTTATTTACAGGCATCGTTTGCAAAAAAAAGACCCCAATGCTGCCATTAGCGAACCTGTGGAACCCATTGTATATTATTTAGACAGGGGAGCACCCGAACCCGTTCGATCTGCTTTAATGGATGGTGCTCGATGGTGGAATCAGGCGTTTGAAGCAGCAGGATATAAAAATGCGTTTATTGTAAAACTTTTGCCCGAAGATGCCGACCCAATGGATGTGCGTTATAATCTCATTCAATGGGTACACCGTTCTACCAGAGGCTGGTCGTATGGTGGCAGTATAAGCGACCCTCGAACAGGTGAAATAATTAAAGGGCATGTGAGTTTAGGCTCATTACGGGTTCGACAAGATTTTTTAATTGCCACAGGGCTGTTGAGCCCTTATGCCTCTACTAATGGGTCGGATGATATAGCGCAAGCGAAACAAATGGCTCTAGCTCGCCTCCGTCAGTTAGCTGCTCACGAAGTTGGCCACACCTTAGGCTTAGCCCATAATTACACAGCCAGTATGGATGGCCGTGCTTCGGTAATGGATTACCCACACCCTAAAGTGGATATAATTGATGAAAAACTAAGTTTGAAAGATGCTTATGATACTCGAATTGGGGCTTGGGATAAGGTAAGCATCGCTTATGGTTATTCGGATTTTGCTACAGGCACTAACGAACAAAAAGCGTTAAATAAAATTCTTTTAGATGCCTATCAAAACAAAAATCTCTCCTTTTTATCGGATCAAGATGCACGCCCTCAAAGTAGTGCTAACCCCAGGGCTCATTTATGGGATAATGGCAGTAATGCCGCTAAAGAGTTGGAGCATGTGTTAGAAGTTAGAGCTATTGCATTAAGTAATATGGGTTTAAATACGATACAAACAGGCAGGCCAATGGCCGAAATTGAAGAGGCTCTGGCTCCCATTTATTTTTACCATAGATACCAGGTGGAGGCAGCAATTAAAATAATTGGAGGGTTGCATTATACCTATG
>CAZZML010000611.1:0-2109 GCA_964654735.1 uncultured Roseivirgaceae bacterium
ATTTGAAGCTATTTTGCTACGGAGTAGGTTTTCTAATGCATAATTCGGGTTAAACATTTTACTATGAAAAAATTAACGCTATTTGTGATTTTTCTTTTTCCATTGATAGGGTTTACTCAAGGAGTTCAAACCATAAAGTTTAATTCTAAAGATGGGCTTGAGTTAACAGCTAATTTATATATGCCCAATGAAAAAACGGCTCCATTTATTATTCTTTTTCACCAAGCCAGATGGAGCCGAGGAGAATATCAGGAAATTGCCCCAAGGCTTACCATATTAGGGTTTAATTGTTTGGCGGTTGATTTACGGTCAGGAGGAGAGGTAAATGGTGTAAAGAATGAGTCTTTTATTAGTGCACAAAAGGCTATGAAACCCACCAAGTATGTAGATGCATACCCAGATATAGAAGCAACTGTAAACTATGTTGCAGAATTTTATGCCGAAGGCAAAATTATTCTTTGGGGTAGCTCATATTCATCAGCGTTGGTATTAAAATTTGCAGGAGATAATACAGATAAAGTAGATGCTGTTTTGTCCTTTTCTCCCGGAGAATATTTTTCAAGCCAGGGAAAACCAAAAACATGGATAACGGAATCTGCCTCAAAAATTACACAGCCTGTATTTATTACATCCGCAAGAGGTGAAAAGCCAAGTTGGTCTTCTATCTTTGCGGCCATTCCTTCGGAACAAAAGGTTAGCTTTTTACCAACAACTGCAGGCAATCACGGTTCACGGGCGTTGTGGAACAAATTTGGAGATTCTGTGTATTACTGGGAAGCAGTAGAAAATTTTCTTAACAGATTAAAATAATGGGGAAGTAATTTCCAATTGATAGATGAAGAATATTGTAGTAGTAGGGTTTCTTGTAATTATTTTTTCATGTACGGGCAAGAAAACAGAGGAAGGCGACCGGTTTTACGATCAAGGAGAATACCAAAAGGCGCTGGAAGCTTATGATAAATACTTAACTATTTACCCGCGAAATATAAAAACACTTTATAATAGGGCTCGAACTTATGATAAACTGGGTAGAACAGCAGAAGCTAAGCAAGATTTAACCAAGTTACTAGACCTTGAGCCTAATCATTTGCAAGCTCGTATTACATTAGGAGAACTTAATTTTTCTGCAGGCAATTATGAAGGTGCCTACTATGAATTTAATAAAGCAGTTGAAAGCAATAAAGAAAGTAGTCTGGCATATACGTATCGAGCTAAAGCTAACCAAAAGTTAGGCAAGATAAAAAAAGCGGCTTCGGACTATGCTGTAGCCATAAGGTTAGACCCCTCAAACGGAACTGCATATCTGTATCGGGGAACTTTATACATCTACCGAAAGAAGAAGTCTTTAGCTTGCCAAGATTTTAACAAAGCTAAAAACCTAGGAGTAAAAGAAGCAGATAAGGCAATTTTAAAATATTGCAATTAATAAAGTTTACTCCCCAAAAAGTCGTTATTTATCTTCTTTCGGGTGGTTTTTGCGTATCATTTATCATAAAAGTGGGGTTTTGATGCAACTAAATGGGTGGTGGTGCGTCTCATAAGCAGTAACTAACCAAAACAAAAATGCAAAAGGTTTACACTGCAACAATTTACTTTATTATTGGCTACACCATAATTATTGCAACTGTTACAGTATTAGGTTTTCTTCCTAATCCATTGCGTGCCAGTATTGGTATGATTGTAGCAGCCATAGTTTTTGTAGATTTAGGTTATAGGTTTTATCGTAAATGCATACCCAATAATGAAACGGTTAAATTAAAAACAGTATTAATATTGATGACTTATTGGGCGTTTCTTTCCATTGGGATGGATGTTTTATTAATGGTTGTGATTTTTCCTTTAGTAGCAACAGGTAGTATGAGCCTTGCATTTTTTAATACTCAGCCATCATTGTATTGGTTTCAGTTTCCAATGATTTTTATAAATGGCTTTGTTTCACAAGCCATTTATAATAGAGTTGTTGTGATTACGGCTGCTAAAATGGACAAGGTTTAATCCAAGATTGTTTCAATTAACCCAAAGCGAATATGTTAGTTTTCACATAATTCATCCTCTAGCTCATCTTCGCCACAAACAGCTCAAACGCTTTGTAGAGGCCATTTGTAGTTG
>CAZZML010000612.1:0-2104 GCA_964654735.1 uncultured Roseivirgaceae bacterium
TAGTCACTTTTTTGCTATGAAATAGAATATATGCCAATGTTTTGATTCTCCGTTTACCTCTGTGTCATATTCTTTTTCTTCAAAAAACAAAATATCCATGCCCACCAAAAGATTCAAGACTTCTTCCTTAGTATGAAAAATTATGCTTGTATCTTGTGTATTTCGAACATCATGACTTCCATATAAATTAGCTGACAAAATTCCATTTACTTTGAGAGATTTCTTAATTGAACGAAATACCTGCTTGAAAGTTTCTTTTCCGTTAAAAGGTAAAGCACACATAGCATTCACTAAATCATAATTATTTTGTTTGAACTCGTATTCATCAAATTTTACATTAGCGAAATGAGGTTTCCTTCCTTCTAGCTCATTAATGGTTTCTTGTAAATATGGACTACTATCAATAACCGTAACATCAAAGCCAAGGCTCAGGAGAAACTTAGTATCTCTAAGACCTCCTCCACCAACATCAAGTGCTCTCCCTTTGTTTGGATCCCGAATATACTTAACTGCTTTTTGAACTAAATCTCTTGGCGACTTGTCTTTGGTTCTATCAGAAAATTCTTTCCAGTTTCGTTTTTTCATGTTATTCATTTCTAATAAGATCTGCCTCACCATTTTCTAAGTGATCTATGTATAAAATTCCGTCTAGATGGTCAATTTCATGCTGTAATAACATAGCAAAATCATCATTTCCCTCTACGATGTACTTCTCTCCATCAAGGTCACGAGCTTCAACCCGCACATACGTATAGCGAGGTACAAACGCACGGTACTTAAAAAAAACTTATGCACCCCTCTTTTATAGGTTTTTTATCCTTTGAAGTCTCAATAATTTTAGGATTTATCAGTATATAGCGTTTACCATCATATTCTACAACTGATATTCTTTGTGTTATGCCAATTTGTGGTGCAGCAAGCCCAATCCCCCTATCAAAATCATAAGTAGTTTTCAAATATTTAATGGCACTAACTAAATCATTCACTACCACTTTAGCTTCAGAAAAATCAATTACCTCACGGCACTTAGTTCTTAAGATTTCTGAGCCTTTTTGAACTATCTCAGGTACTTGAGGGGGTATTAGCGTTTCTTTTGTCATAATATAATTATACTACCATAAAATGTAAGGTAGCAGAGCCCGATCTTTACTCATTAGATAATCCGTCAATCATACCCATAACTCTATAAAATATCTGCCTATTGTTTACCCTTATAACAGCCGTGCCGTGCGGTAGTCTGTTCCAACTTCTTTTGCCTTTACTTGCCCTGCTAACATTCCTGGTTATAAAAAATCTATCTTCTGATAGCCCAGTTACTTCCGCCCAAAATAATCTTGCCCTAGATTCACTTAACCCAGGATACATATTTATCCCAGCTCTTATCCTTGATTCTTCTACCATGAGCACTTTCCTAATAAATCGCATAAACAGAGCGATCATCTTCGGATCCGAATTAGCAAAGTCTAATCCTGGCGAACGACCACCACCCAAAGACTTTGTACCCTCTCCCCAATACAATGCTGCACTAATGAGTATTAAGTCCCTTTTACTTAATTTACCGATCTCTTTTTTACCCAATCTTAATTCTTTTTTATTTTCAACTGCAATACGTCTTGAGCGTTCTTTGTTAAATTTAAGCAACCCACGTTCTCTAGCAAGCTGAATATTCTTCTCTAACTTTTTAACACTCGATGGCGGAAGATGCATGTGTTTAAACCAATAACTTAGAGTACCCTTAGACGAAATACTCAATTTCTTCATTATCTGGCCATAACTATTGCCAGCAAGCCTAAGCTTAATTGCTTTCTCCTTCTTTTTTGATGTTTCAGCATTAAAACCCATACAACTAGTGTAACAACTGGTTACGTGAGTTCAATCGCATACTGTGTACATTGACCTGTGACCCCGCGGGGAATCGAACCCCGATTGCAGGAATGAAAATCCTGTGTCCTAACCGTTAGACGACGGGGCCAATGTGAAAGAAGCATAACACTTTTCAGTGCCTTTTTGAAGTATAATATGATATTGTAGCCTCCAAGGAGGAGTGCCCGGAATGGTAACGGAGCGCATTCGAAATGCGTCGCGCGCAAGCGCTTGCGAGTTC
>CAZZML010000613.1:0-2102 GCA_964654735.1 uncultured Roseivirgaceae bacterium
CCTCTTTTCCTTTATCGTCATCATAATCTGCTGAATAATTTAATAAGGCTATGAGCGAAATTGGCATTGGAAATTTCATTCTTCCTCTGCGCCCTCCTTTTTTAGCATCAATGCTATTTATCCAATCGGTGGCAGCTTTATCCAATTGTTTTGGGTCAAACTCTTTGACTTCTCCCACGCTAATAATATTCATTTGAGCCACTCCATTTTGAACTTTATTGGCTTGTTCAATGGCCTTTTCAGGATTTTTCTCATAAAACTCCTGCACACTACGCAATACTTTCATCCAATTATCTTTGGGGAAATAAGTACCTGCAAAAATGGGTCTTCCATCGGGTAAGCAGATTACGTTTAACGGCCAGCCTCCTTGGCCTGTCATAATTTGGGCCGCATCCATATATACTTGGTCAATATCGGGTCGCTCTTCCCTATCTACTTTGATAGATACAAAATGCTTGTTCATCAAATTTGCCACTATGGTATCTTCAAACGACTCATGCTCCATTACATGGCACCAATGGCAAGCGGCATAGCCAACACTTACAATAATTAATTTCTGTTCTTTCTTTGCTTTTTCTAATGCCTCATCTCCCCAAGGAAACCAATCTACTGGATTATGAGCATGTTGCAATAGGTAAGGGCTCGATTCTTCGATGAGTTTATTGGCATAGTCGTGCATTTCTTCTTTGTTGGATTGGCAAGATAAAGTAAGAGACAAGTGAATTATTGTCGTAATTAATAGGGTTGATAATTTCTGCATTCGCATAGATTGCAAGTTATGAAAAAAGTGGAAAGTTTAGAGTTTAGAGTTTAAAGTTTAAAGAAAGAAAAATAAAGTAACATTGCATGTCTAATTTTTAATAATGAAGTACTATTTAATTGCAGGGGAACGATCAGGAGATTTACATGCTTCTAACCTAATGAAGGCGCTGAAAGAACAGGATTCCAATGCTGAATTTAGATTTTGGGGAGGTGATTATATGCAGGCTGTTGGAGGTGAAATGGTAGTGCATTACAAACAGTTAGCCTTTATGGGTTTTCTTGAAGTTCTTCTTAACTTGTTTACCATTTCTAAATTTATTAGTCAGTGTAAAAAGGATATTTTAGTATATCAACCAAATGTATTGGTGCTTGTTGATTACGGAGGATTTAATTTAAAAATTGCAAAATACGCAAAAGGTATTGGACTGAAGGTTGTGTATTACATTTCGCCAAAAGCATGGGCGTGGAACCAGAAAAGAGCCTATAAAATAAAAGATAGGGTTGATAAAATGCTGTGTATTCTCCCTTTTGAAGTTGAATTCTACAAAAAGTTTGATTGGGAAGTTGAATATGTGGGCAACCCCGTAGTGGAAGCAGTAAAAGCACATCAAAAAGATGAGCTATTTTTTAACGAAAATGAACTAGACGAAACAAAAGGAATTATTGCTATTTTGCCAGGGAGCCGAAAGCAAGAAGTTGCTAGAATATTACCTGCGCTAATTCCTGTTATCAAAAATTTCCCAGATCGACATTTTATTGTGGCTGGAGTTGATAACCTGCCTTCAGAATTATATAGCTCAGTTACTGACTTGCACAACGCCTCACTGCTAGTGGATAAAACTTATGACGTATTAGCTCATGCCAAAGCTGCCATTGTGTGTTCCGGTACTGCCACTTTAGAAACGGCTTTATTTAATGTGCCTCAAGTAATTGTGTATAAAGCTGGAAGCATTTCGTACAATATTGCTAAGGCAATGATAAAAGTTAACTACATAGGCTTAGCCAACCTAATTGTGAACGAAGAAGTAGTTAAGGAATTGATTCAAGGAGATTGCACTACTGAAAATATTTCTAACGAAGTGCAAAATATATTAGATAATGGCACGGACTATAAGCAACTCAATGAGGCCATTGGGGACAAAGTGGCTTCGGTGGAAGCCGCAAAAAGTATTATAAGGTCTTACATAAAAAAGTTGTAGAGAGACCTTGCGACCAGATTAGGCATGTTAACCCGCATTATTCATCAGGATTCTATTCCAAGCCCTAATTGCTTCAAAATCAAGCACGTCCATCAATTTTGATACTCACCGTGGTGATGCCACGCTTGCGTGTCAAAATTA
>CAZZML010000614.1:0-2101 GCA_964654735.1 uncultured Roseivirgaceae bacterium
CTTGAAACGTATTTTGAACAGAAGATGTATATTGGATGTTACCACCAATATTAAGTTTATTATCTAATTGCGTTTGTGCACCAAGGCTTATACTTGTTCTATTAAATACATTATTAGGAACAACCCCTTCCTGTCTTGTGCTAGAAGCAACTAAAGTCAAAACTGACTTTTCATTACCTCCCTGAATAGTAACGGAGTTATCAAAAATTTTACCCGTTTGGAAGAAATCTTTAACGTTATTAGGATAGGCTTGATAAGGAACTTCAGTCCCCCAAAGTTCTTCAAAACCAATTACACCGTTATACCAGTGTGGGATTGTAGCAGTACTTGCGTAATTTTTTGTTCCAATAAATGGTGCCCCCCATGAACCATTCACCTGCGAATATTCAAAGTTTGTACCTGTTCCATACGTATTTTGGTAATCAGGTAGATTAGCAACCTCCTCTATCGCAAAGCTGGAATTAATCGTAATCTCCAAGCCTTTTTTGCTTGCACCAGCACTTCCTGACTTTGTTGTTATCACAATCACACCATTTGCAGCACGTGATCCATAAAGTGCCGCTGCCGCTGCCCCCTTCAAAATACTAACTGATTCGATGTTATTGGGATCTAAATCTTGAAAACGACTACCCGATGCACCTCCGCCAGTAAGTTGATCATTGCTAAAACCATCTCCAGCTGTGTTTGTACTATTATTGTATGGCATGCCATCTACTATAAACAAAGGTTGGTTATTTCCTAATAGAGATGAATTACCTCTAATGGTAATTCTGGTAGCACTACCGGCAGAACTACTAGAACCACCAATATTTACTCCAGCTACCTTACCTTGCATAGCTCTCAATGGATCAGGTTCAGACACAGCAGTCAGCTTATTTCCTCCTATTGTTTCTACACCATACCCAAGTGCTTTTACTTCTCTCTCAATACCCACCGCAGTTACAATTACCTCACCCAATTGCTGAACATCCGTTGCCATCTGAACATCAATAACACTTCGGTTACCCATTTCAACTTCCTGAGTTTCTAGCCCAATAAATGAGAACACCAGTGTACCTCCTTCTTCCGGTACCGTTATTTTGTAGTTACCATCTATATCGGTAACTCCACCTTGTGTGGTTCCTTTAACCACCACATTTACTCCGGGTAAAGTAGATCCATCTTCTGAGGATGTTACCTTACCTGATACTGTACGGTCTTGAGCTAATGACATGGTCGTAACCATGAATAAACTCAAGCCGAATAGTAAAACTTTTTTCATGCTTTTTTGTTTAGGTTTAACATAAATTACTTTTCAACCCCTAAAACTAGGTATTTTACCAATTAACAACCAATATTTATCCCTTATATTTCGGTAATATTTTTTGTCTATATAACTATATCAAGACTGAATTATGCAAAGCGAATAATGTTGTGGTTTTAAAAAATAAACTTGGTTAGCCTACAAGAAAAAAACACACCTATTTATTGGGTTCAAATTAAAGAGGTTTTGGTTTAATGTGATAGTACAAAACGGCTAAGTTCTAACTAGGACAGCATTTTTGTGTTATCTAACTCAACTTCACCATTTTGGTAAAATAGTTGCTATAATATACATTTCAGACAATGAGTAAAGGTTTTCACATCCTGATAAAAATTAGATTAAGGTTATGGATAAAGAATAATACACCTGGAATCATTTTGTGCTTATTGCATTTTAATATTTTTTGAATATTGCAACTACAAAACGCACAAACCAGCCAATATAGGCACATGTGGCGAAGTTAAGCTAA
This sequence comes from uncultured Roseivirgaceae bacterium, assembly GCA_964654735.1. GTDB lineage: Bacteria > Bacteroidota > Bacteroidia > Cytophagales > Cyclobacteriaceae > JAKISE01. The sequence goes on from CAZZML010000614.1 coordinate 1,773, forward strand.
TATGGACATGTTGCTATTTGCTTAAAACTTAAAGAATGTCATTTCGTAGTGCAACGGAGAAATCTTTGCCGCTTATAGTAACAGGCTACATGGTCAAGATTCCTGCGGAATGACTTGCAGGGACGGTTTTAGTGGAATATATAAGCATTTTAGCTGTATTGTTTAGAACTTAGCCTGCAAAACCAATAGTTTCTCCCATTTGCAATGCTCATTTTAACATAAGGGAACCTCTATTAATTCATTCGCATCAAAATTTTCATAGTTTTTTTCAGGTAATACTTCCCGATAGCCATCGGGATAACACAATAAATTTTGAAGTCCCGATAAAA
>CAZZML010000615.1:0-2096 GCA_964654735.1 uncultured Roseivirgaceae bacterium
TGGTTGGCAATTGGAATGCGTAATAGATTATTCATGAATTATTCAGGATAGAGCAATATTATTCCTGATAAAATAAATTCCTTTTATGTGTTTTTAAATTTTACCATCGTAATATTGCAATGTTATAATTAATAAACAATATGGGGGTAACAAAAGCGGATTTATTCACAGATACTCAAAACGATATTGCCAAGGCAGCCAAAGCCTTTGCTCACCCTGCAAGAATAGCTATTATTCATTGCCTTTTAAAGGCCAATGCTTGTGTAAATGGCGACCTTGTACAAGAACTTGGCCTGGCACAGGCCACCATTAGTCAACATTTAAGAGAATTAAAAGACATTGGCATTATTCAGGGAACCATTGAAGGTGCCAGTGTAAGCTATTGCATTAATTCTAAACGTTGGAATGAAATTCAAGCCCAGTTTAACGAAATATTTAACCAGTTTACAACTCCCCCCACTTGTTGTTAACATCTATAAATTAAAAGAAATGAAAACAGAAGAGCAATTAAAAGAAGTAGTTAAAGAAAAATACGCAAAAATTGCGGAGCAAGACAAAGCCGTAAATGCAGCTTCTTGCTGTGGAGCCACCACACCAACCAACAAAGTATATAATATTATGATGGACGATTACACCCAAGTGGATGGCTATATGTCTGATGCGGATTTAGGCCTGGGCTGTGGCTTACCAACTCAGTTTGCTAAAATAGCCAAAGGAGATACCGTAATTGACTTAGGCTCAGGTGCCGGAAACGATTGTTTTGTTGCCCGCCACGAAACCGGAGCTGAAGGCAAAGTGATAGGCATTGATTTTACGCCATCTATGATTGAAAAGGCAAGAGCTAATGTGGGTAAACTAGGCTATAATAATGTAGAGTTTAGAGAGGGCGATATTGATAATATGCCTGTAGCTGATACCACTGCTGATGTAATTGTGAGTAATTGCGTGCTTAATTTAGTACCTAATAAACCCAAAGTAATTAGTGAAATATTTAGGGTGTTAAAACCGGGTGGCCATTTTAGTATTTCAGATATTGTATTGGAAGGCCAACTGCCTTCTGCCCTAAAAGCTGATGCAGAAATGTATGCGGGCTGCGTGGCAGGAGCCATTCAAAAAGAAGAATATCTATCTCAAATTGAGAAGGAAGGATTTAAAGACATAACTGTACAAAAGGTAAAACCCATTGTAATACCCGATGATATTCTTTCTAACTATTTACCTGCCGAAGAAGCTGCTGCTTTTAATAAAGGCAACACGGGCATATTTAGTATTTCTGTTTATGCAAAAAAGCCGGGTGTAAAACCCTTAAAAACGATGGCACCTTTAGCTGATGTACAAGCTGAAAGTTGTGAACCCGGAGCAGGTTGTTGTTAAACATTTAGTTTCAAAAATGCTATACTCCGCACTTGCAAAAACCATAGAAAATCTTGATTTCAACCTTATTCCCAATGAAAGGAAGGCTTTACTTCTTCCTCTCATTAATTACATAAAGGAAAAAGTTTCTAATAAGGAAGAAATCAATCTTAACTTTATCTGCACTCATAATTCGCGTAGAAGTCAATTTAGTCAATTATGGGCACAAACTGCTGCCTATTATTATGGCATAAACGCAAATTGCTTTTCGGGTGGAGTGGAAGTTACAGCATTTAATGAACGAGCCGTGGCTTCGATTGAACGGGTAGGTTTTCAGGTTTCTTCTCAGGGAAAAGAAAACCCTAATTACACGGTATCTTTTGCAGAAGAAGCCCAACCATTGATAATGCTCTCAAAGCTATTTGATGATAGTACAAGCCCATTATCCAATTTTGCCGCCATAATGACCTGCTCTCATGCTGATGAAAATTGCCCTTTTATTCCGGGTGCTGAAGCACGCATTCCACTTTTATACGAAGACCCGAAAGCATTTGATGGCACTAATCAAGAAGCCAAAATGTACAATAAACGATCTTTGCAAATTGCCAATGAACTGTTTTTTGTTTTCTCGCAAGTTCAATAACCCGCTCGCACAACTGATGTAAGCTAAAAGTTCTTCGGGCGGAGCCCTACCATTGACGGATTTGTATAAAGAGGTTCCAAATTATCCTATTTTTTATTCC
>CAZZML010000616.1:0-2089 GCA_964654735.1 uncultured Roseivirgaceae bacterium
ATTATGGCTTGTAATAGATTTTCCTTACGGATTTAAGGAATTAAGCAACAAAAAATAATTAAGGCACAAGCAAAAGAATTGAATATATTTGCCCTTCAAATTTTTTAGTCAATGATCTGGTATCGCCCATTTGGAACTTTTGAGTTAATTGTAATAGGCCTATTTATTATTGCCTATGGCTTATACATTTTTAGGGTAGTAAAAATTGGCAAAGCTTTAAAAACACCCGTTTATGGTGTGTTTGGTAAAATTGCCTTACGCACCATCTATTTTTCCTTAATTATTATTGCTCTTTTAGGGCCAAGTTTTGGTAGCTCCAAACGAGAAATAAAATCGATTGGGAAAGATATTATGATTGCTATTGATTTGTCGCAATCGATGAATGCTGCCGATGTGCCCCCTACCCGATTGGCTAAGGTAAAGTATGAGTTAAGTAAAATTATTGAAGAATTTAGTTCAGATAGAATCGGATTAATTATTTTCTCCTCAGAAGCATTTGTCCAATGCCCCCTTACCTACGATCAAGCTGCTCTAAATCTATTTATTGAAACTTTGCATTCAGGTTTAGTGCCCAATGCAGGCACCGACTTTGGCCCAGCCTTATCTATGAGTTTGGATAAGCTAAACACCAAAGATGAAACCTCTATTGACAGTAAAGCCAAGATTATTTTGCTTATTAGCGATGGAGAGGATTTTGGAGAAGAAACCTCTAAGGCATTAGAAAAAATTAAAGAACGAGGAGTAAAACTTTTTGCCTTAGGCGTAGGTACAGCCAAAGGAAGTAGGATTGAAACTCGAAATGGTTATTTAAAAGACAATACTGGAACCGAAGTAATTACCAAACTCAATAATAAATCATTAAAAAAGCTGGCAGCTCGTACTGGTGGCAAGTATTTTGAGATTAATGACCGGGTGAATGACGCTGAACGACTTATAAATACCATTAATCAGGTAGAAGGAGAATTAAGAGACGCACGAGTGGTAGATGTTTCGGCTAATAAATATATCTATTTTTTATTGGTTGCGTTTATTCTTTTATTAATTGATGTATTAACTACAGTAAAAACGATTAAAATATGAAGCTGTTTATAGCCATACTTTTAGTAATTAGTCCTTTTACAGATTTGGACAAAATAGCCAAAGTAAATAAGGCTAAAAAAGAAGCTAAGGAGGCCTATCTTGACAATAACTTTCAGTTAGCTCACGATAAATACAAGTATTTAATAGACTCTTTGGGCATTAATGAAGAGGAAGTTTTGCTCGACTATGCCCACACTTTATACAATTTAAACGACACAACTAATGCGGTTAATAAGTATCAGGAGCTATCAGAATCGACCAATAAAAACATAGCCTCCATAGCCGAGCAACAACTAGGACAGGTAATGTTCGATAAAAAACAATATGAACCAGCCCTTGAGCATTATAAAAATGCATTGCGTGAAAGTCCTGCAAATCAAGATGCCCGATATAATTACGAATTGCTAAAAAAGATGCTGAAGAAGCAAGAAGAAGAAAATAAGGATCAGCAGAACAAGGATCAAGAGAACAAAGATCAGAAAGACCAAGACAAAGAGAATAAAGAGCAAAATAAGGATCAGGAAAATAAAGAGCAAGAGAAAAAAAGCGAAGAAAAAGACAAAGAGAAAAAAGGCGATCAGGAAGATAAAGATTCTAAAAATCAACAAGAGGAAAAAGATCAAGAAAAGAAGGACGGAGAAACAGATGATAAGCAAGACAAGAAAGACGAACAAAAGGATCAGCAGCAAAAAGAAGGAGAAAAACCAGAGGAAAAAGACAAAGAACAGGCGCAACCTACTCCATCTGACAAGTTAAAAGAAATGAACATTAGTGAAGAAAAGGCTAAAATGATTTTGGAAGCCATGAAAAATAATGAAGTCCAATACATTCAGCAAAACAGACGTAAAGCCACCAAAAAGAAGAGCAGTGATAAGCCCGACTGGTAATTAAGATATAAGATTGTTAGACGTAAGACGTAAGATAACTCCAAACTTAATTCTATAACTTTGTACAAACATTTTTAGCATGGAAAAGCAAATAGTAACCACGAACAGGTCTCTTACACTAG
>CAZZML010000617.1:0-2069 GCA_964654735.1 uncultured Roseivirgaceae bacterium
CCAAATTTAGGAACTCAAGATATAGAACAATTTGTAACCTATCCTGTAGAATTGGCAATGGCAAATCTACCAGGAGTTATAGAAATTCGTTCTATTTCGCGTTTCGGATTATCGGTTGTAACCATTGTTTTTGAAGACAAAATGGGAACTTATCTGCCAAGACAATTAGTTTCTGAAAAATTAAGTGGCGTAAAAGGACAAATACCTCAAAAATTTGGCGAACCCTTTATGGGACCAATATCCACAGGTTTAGGCGAAATTTATCAATATACTTTAGAGGTTGAACCAAAGTTTAAAGACAAATACACAGATGTAGATTTAAGAACCTATCAAGATTGGATTGTAAAACGGCAAATGGCAATGTTGCCAGGAGTTGTAGAAGTAAACAGTTTTGGTGGCAATGTAAAGCAATACGAAGTTGCCGTTAATCCAAACCGATTAAAAAGTATGGGCATTAGCATTACTGAAATATTTAATGCACTCGAAATTAACAACGAAAATACTGGTGGAGCTTATATCGTAAAAGACCATAAAGCCAATTTTATACGCGGTGAAGGTTTGATTCGATCTTTAGACGACCTTGAAAAAATTGTAGTAAAAACCAAAAACGGTTTGCCAATTCTTATTAAAGATGTAGCAACCGTACAGTTTGGCAACGCAATTCGTTATGGTTCTGTTACCAAAAATGGCGAAGGTTTAGCCGTTGGTGGAATGATAATGATGCTTAAAGGCGAAAATTCAAAAGATGTAATAGAAAGAGTAAAAGAAAGAATTACCGAAATTGAGAAATCGCTACCAGAAGGTATTTATATTGAATCATTTTTAGATCGTTCCGATTTAATCCAGAGAACAACATCAACCGTCCAAAATAACTTACTCGAAGGTGGACTTATAGTAATATTTATATTAGTACTATTTCTTGGAAATTTTAGAGGAGGACTTATTGTAGCATCTACCATTCCGTTATCATTATTATTTGCTTATATAATGATGAATATTTTTGGGGTTTGGTCTAACCTAATGAGTTTAGGAGCAATAGATTTTGGAATTATAGTAGATGGAGCCGTAATTATTGTAGAAAGTGTGGTGTTTTATACAATGCAAAAGGTCAGGAAAATGTCAGAAAAAAAGAAATTATCGCAAGATGATTTAGATGACATTTCTTATAAATCATCAAGTAAAATGATGAATGCAGCCTTTTTTGGTCAGTTAATTATTTTAATTGTTTTTCTACCTATTTTAACTTTACAAGGCGTTGAAGGTAAAATGTTTACACCAATGGCAATGACCTTCAGTTTTGCTGTAATTGGTGCAATGATACTGTGTTTAACGTATGTGCCAATGGTTTCATCTTATTTTATGAGTAAAAACCCTTCGCAGAAAAAAATGTGGGGAGATAAGTTTGTAGAATGGATGCAAAAAAAATACGAACCAATTTTATTAATTGCTTTAAAAAGAAAAAAAATAATTCTTGGTGTTTCTTTACTCCTTTTAATACTTTCCGTTTTTACATTTTCTAAAATGGGAGGAGAATTTGTACCGCAGTTAGATGAAGGAGATTTGGCAATGCATGCCATCTTAAAACCAGGAAGTTCATTAGAAGAAACCGAAAAAGTTTGTCAGCAAATTGAAGCAACTATTTTAAAGAATTTTCACGAAGTAAAACAAGTCGTTTCTAAAATTGGAGTAGCCGAAATACCTACAGATCCAATGCCAATGGATATTGCAGATATGTTTTTAATTTTAAAGCCAAAGTCTGAATGGACTAACTTCCAAACAAAAGACGAACTCATAGAAATGCTTAAAGATAAAATGGCTTTTCTTCCAGGCGTTAATTACGAATTTTCGCAACCTCTCGAAATGCGTTTTAACGAATTAATGACAGGAGTTAGACAAGATGTTGCTGTAAAATTATTTGGTGAAGACTTAGATGTATTGTCTAAATATGCTAAAAAAATGGGTGAGATTATCGCAACAGTAGATGGCGTTGGAGATTTAAAAATTGAATCTACAAGTGGTCTTCCGCAGATGACAGTAAAATACGAAAGATCTAAATTAGCACAATATGG
>CAZZML010000618.1:0-2055 GCA_964654735.1 uncultured Roseivirgaceae bacterium
TTAAGCGCAGCGATCCTACGATCTATATCATTTGAAGAATATTTTTTTAATGCTGTAACAAGAATAAAGTGTAAAGTTGGTAGCCGATGCTACGATCAGGTAAGTGCGAACCAAGCTTTGTTTAACGCCCAGACTTTCATCAGGCCCTCTACGAGTGGCTCCATAAGCATCCAATTATGACAATAGTTTTAATTTGCATAAATTGCCATCATAACATCTGGTAAAAATGGCCTCTACAACACCCCAAAATCCTATAGTTAATTGTCATACACATATATTTAAAGGGGAGCATGTGCCTCCATTTTTGGCCAGGTCGTTTGTGCCGGCTCCATTTTATAAACTTATTTATCTTCCATTAATTTTAGGAGGTTTTAAATACTACCTTAAAATAACCAATAAGGCAAAGTATCGCCCTAATTCTTTGTACAACCGAACCAACCGCCTCATAACAAAGCTGAACAGTCATTGGTTAACAAAGCGCCTGCTGCAATTAGCCGTTATTTGGCTTTCGGTTAATACATTGTTTATTCTTGTAAAATGGCTCTCAGAGGTTGTATCTCCTAAGGAAGGAATTGCTAAAGCCATAGAGCAGGTAACACAAATACTAGTAACATATAAAATTTTGCCCGCCAATAGTTTATGGTGGGTTGAGGCCGGCCTTGTACTCTTTGTACTATTATTTATTCGTACAGCCCGAAGATTTATCTTTTTTGTTCTCAAAAGTATTTGGAAATTTCTACGAATAATACCAGGAAAGAAAACCTTCGAATTGTTTGAGCGATACATGCTTCTGGGAAGGTTTGCCTTATACAAAACACAAAGAGGCATTTTTACAAGGCTAAAGCACCAATATCCTCCTGATAGCCGTTTTATCATTTTGCCAATGGATATGGAATATATGGATGCTGGAAAACTGAAACCCAGAGCAGAGTATAAACAACAAATGGCTGAATTGGTGAAAATAAAAAAAGGAAGTGCTGGAAAATTTATTGAACCTTTTGTATTTATAGACCCAAGGCGTATAAAAAACCAGCCCGATTTCTTCAACTATACTTTCAAGGATGGAAAAGTATCGTTGGCAGCAAGTGATGTTAAAGAATATATTGAAGGCAATGGTTTTAGCGGATTTAAGATATATCCAGCTCTAGGGTACTACCCTTTCGATGAAGCATTACTTCCCTTATGGAAGTATGCCGCAGACGAGGGTATCCCTATAATGACGCACTGTATTGCAGGAACTATATTTTACAGAGGTAAGAAGCACGAGGAGTGGAATACTCACCCCATATTTATGGAATCTGATGGCAAAGGAAACATACGACCGTTGGAATTTCCTCAAAAGAAGAATATAAACTTCTCTATAAACTTTACACACCCACTAAATTACCTATGCCTTTTGAACGAACCCCTACTCCGAAAGGTTGTTGGCAAGGCAAAAAATAACCTTACAAAAGAGCTTTTTGGCTACACCAATGAAAGCACTCCTCTAACGTATGATCTTTCTCACCTGAAGATATGTCTGGCACACTTTGGAGGAGAAGAAGAATGGGTAAAATACCTGGAAACGGATAGGTATTCGTTTGCGCAAAGACTAGTTAGAGACAGATCTAAGGGGCTGAACTTTACCACTGAAAATTCCAGTAGTGTACAATGGGCTGTTTTAGAGCAAATATGGAAGCATGTAGATTGGTACTCCATAATTTGTAGCTTAATTATACAAAACCGGCATGTATATACTGACATCAGCTATATACTAAGTAAACCCCGAATATTGCCATTACTAAAGGAAACATTGAACAAAAATCTTAACCCCTATTTGAGAGAACGGGTATTGTTCGGAACCGATTTTTATGTAGTAAGGAATCACTATTCAGAAAAAGACCTGATGGCTCAAATAACAGCAGGTTTATCCCAATCTGAATTTGACCTGATTGCCAGGGATAACCCCAAAGCTTATTTAAAGAAAAGATAACTATTTTAGTTATTAAATGTTTATTAACTACTATCATCCGAGTAATTAAAATTTGACCTAAAAAAGGCAGTTTATGATGAATT